>NZ_JAHVCI010000089.1:0-11287 GCF_019265565.1 Cellulomonas sp. PS-H5 | reverse complement strand
GCCCGACCGCGCGGCGCCCGACCGCGCGGCGCGGACCGGCGAGCGCCTCGGCCGCCGCGTCGCCGACCACCGTCCGCACGGTCGTGCGGACGTGGACGTCGCCCTCCCCCACGGCGGTGCAGCCCGCGAGCGCGGCACCGTTGCGGGCCGCCACCTCCCGGGCGAGGCCGCACGGGTCGGCGTGCCCGCGGAGCCGGCGCTCGGCCGCCGCGAGGGCGGCCAGGTCGGCCGCGGCCTGCGCTCGGCCTCGCGCGGCCTGCACGACGCCGAGGAGGCCGAGCGTCCCGGCGAGCAGCACCACCACCCCGACGAGCCCGACCACGAGCACCGAGGCGGACCCGCGGTCCCGCGTGCCGCCCCGACCCCGCAGCCCGGCACGGCCGGGCGCGCGGCGCGACGCCTCCCGGAGGGCGGTCACGGCTCGACCCACGCCGTGGCCGCACCCCGCACCGTGAGACCGCCGACGAGCGGGAGCGCCGGGCCGACCGTCGCCTCCACGGTCACGGCGACCCACGCGTCGTCCCGGACGACCGCCGTGCGCGCACCGGCGCCGGCCACGCGCCGCGCCGCCGACGCGACCGCCGCGTCGTCCTCGCCGATGGCCGCGACCCGCGCGGCCACCCGGGCGGCGTCCGCGCACCGGAGCTGCGCGGACGCGCACGCCGCGAGCGCCACCACCACCCCCAGGAGCAGGGCGACGGCCGGGAGCAGGACCGCGAACTCGGCGGTCACCGAGCCGCGCTCCCGCTCCGACCGCGGGGCACCGGTCACACCGACAGCGCGTCGCGGACCAGGTTCGTCAGGGTCTCCCGGATCTCCGCGCTGCGCAGGATCACCACCAGGAGCCCAGCGAACCCGACCGCGGCGATCATCACGACGGCGTACTCCGCGGTCGCCAGACCCGCGTCCCGGGTCGTGCCCGCGAACCGCGCCCTCGCACGCCGCAGCCCCGCCGGCACCCGCCCCGCCACGCCCGCCACGCGACCGCGCGCATGCGCCCACGCCGCCCGCGCACTGCTCACCTGCTGCATCTCGGACCTCCCGTCCTCGCTGCCGGTCGCCCGTCGACCGGCACGACCGACCCTGGCGAGACCCGCGGGCCCCGCGTCGGGCCGCGAGGCACCAGCTGGGGACCGCGCACCCGGACCGCGGCTGTGGAGGACTCGGCGCCCGCTCGCCGTCCCGCCCGCCCGCTCGCCGTCCCGCCCGCCCGCTCACCGTCCCGCCCGCCCGCTCACCGCCGCGCCCGGACGTCGTCGGCGGAGAGGCCCCCCGCGCGAACGGCTCACAGCAGGCCGCGGCCCAGCGACGCGAGGACGGGCACGAGACCGACCAGCACGAACGCCGGCAGGAAGCACAGCCCGAGGGGCACGACCAGCCGGACACCGAGGCGCCCCGCCGCCTCGCGGGCAGCACGCTCGCGCGTGCGCCGGAGCCCGGCCGCGGACGCCCGCAGCGCCGGGCCGGCGGGTGCCCCGGTCCGCCACGCGGCCTCGAGACCGTCGAGGACGGCGGCCACGTCCGCCGCGTGGGCCCACGCGGCGACCCACGGCTCCCCCAGCAGCAGCGCGTCGCCGGCCCGGACGAGGTCCCGGCCGGGCCGGCCGCCGAGGGCCGCTCCGACGGCGGCGAGCGCCCCGGGGACGCTCGCCCCGGCGCTCACGGCCACCGCGAGGAGGTCGACCACCGTCACCAGGTCGACGTCCCCGGAGTCGGCGTCCGCGAGGTCGGGGTGCCGTCGGGGACCGGGGCCGGTGCGCCGGGCCCGGGGACGCGGCAGCAGGTGCGCGGCGGCCGCCGTGAGCAGCACCAGCAGCGCCTCAGGCACCGCGCCCGTCCGCGACGACCCGCACCCGCGCGCCCACCCCGGCCGCCGACCCCGGTCCGGCTGCGCGCGCGTCGGCCACCATGCGCCCCGTCCACCGGCGGCCGAGCAGCGTCAGCACCACCCCGCCGACGCCGGCCGCCGTGCCCGGCCCACCGCCGAGGAGCGTGCCGAGCGGGTCGGCGCCGAGCAGGGTGCCGAGGGCGACCCCGAGCGCGGGCAGCCAGGTCAGGAGCGCCGTGGTCTGACGGGGCCCGGCGAGGGCGGCGCGCACGGCGGTCTCGGCGTCGGCGTCCGCCGCGAGCGTGCGGGCGCACTCGTCGAGGACGCCCGCGGTCGGTGCGCCGAGCTCGGCCGCGAGCCTGCCGGCGGCGAGCACGCCGGACACCCGCCGACGCACCACCGCGGTCTCGGGTCCGGCACGCCGGCGCCCGGGGCGCCCGGGCGCGATCGCCGCCAGGACGTCGGCCGCCGCGGGGACGCCGTCGGCGCCGACGGGGACGCCGAGCACGAGCCGCCACGCGTCCGCCGGCGACCGGCCGGCGCGGACCTCGGCCGCGACGCCCGTCACGACGGCACCCAGGAGCGCCGCCGGCTCCGGGCCGGCGCGCCGTCGGACGCGCAACCACGGTGGCGGGTCGTGCCGCCTCGACGTGGTCCCCGTCGGCCCGAGCCGCTCCGCGCGCCGCCGGGCCGACGCACCCGGCCCTCCGCCGAGGAGCACGACCCCGGCGGTCAGGACCACCACGAGCACGCCGCCGGCCGTTCCTCTCACCCCGGGGCCCTGTCCACCGGGGGCCCGCCCACCGCGGTCCCGTCCACCGGGACCGCGCCCGCGGCAGCCGCGTCCACCCGGTCCTCGCCCACTCGAGCCGCGTTCACCGGGGCCCGTCCACCGCGACCGGGCTCCCCGTGGGCAGCACCCGCGCCAGGCGCCCGGCGAGCCCCGCCCAACCCGGCCCCGCAACGACCTCTCCGTCGGACCCGGCCGCGAGCGCGGTGCGGACCACCAGCGTCCCGCTCCCGGGGTCGCGCCCGATGGTGGCGATCTCGGCGAGCCGGCGTCGGCCCCGGTCCCGGCGCAGGTGCAGGACGGCGTGGACCGCGCTCGCCGCCTGCGCCGCGAGCGCCTCCCGCGACAGCCCCGCGAGCGCGCCGAGCGCCTCCAGCCGGGCCGGGACGTCCGCCGCCGCGTTCGCGTGCACGGTGGTGCAGCCGCCGTCGTGGCCGGTGTTGAGCGCGCTGAGCACGTCGCGGACCTCGGCCCCGCGGCACTCGCCCAGCACCACCCGGTCGGGTCGCATCCGGAGCGACTCGCGCACCAGGTCGCCGAGGTCGACGCCCCCGGAGCCCTCGACGTTGGGCCGACGCGCGAGCAGGCGGACGACGTGCGGGTGCCGGGGCGCGAGCTCGCCCGCCTCCTCCACCAGGACGATCCGCTCCCCCGGGTCGGCGAGCGACAGCAGCGTGGAGAGCAAGGTGGTCTTGCCGGTGCCGGTGGCGCCGGAGACGAGCAGGTTCGACCGGCTCGTGACCAGCGCGCGGAGCACCCCGAGGGCGTCGGCCGGCACCGTGCCGTCCCGGACCAGGTCGTCGAGGGTGAAGGCCCGGTGCCGGAGCACCCGCAGAGACAGCAGCGCGCAGCCGTCGGCAACGGGCGGCAGCACGGCGTGCAGGCGGGTGCCGTCGGGCAGGCGGGCGTCGGCGGCGGGCCGCGCGTCGTCGAGGCGCTGGCCGGCCGCCGCCGCCAGCCGCACCGCGAGCGCCCGGACCCGCGCGGCGTCCCCGAGGTCGACGGCGGCCCGCTGCAGCCGCCCGTCCCGCTCGACCCAGACGTCGCGGGGACCGTTCACGAGCACGTCGGTCACCGCCGGGTCGTCGAGCAGCGCCTGGAGCGGTCCGGCGCCCACGATCTCGGCGCGGACGACGGCGTCCAGCTCCGTGAGCGCGGCGCTGCCGAGCACGCGCCCGCTCTCGCGCAGCGCCGCGGACACCCGGGCGCCGGTCACCGGTCCGCCCTCCGCGGCGAGCCGCTGCCGGACGCTCGCGACGAGGCCCCTGACCCCGTGCCCGTCGTCGCCGAGGTCGCGGACGACCGCGCCGGCCGTCACGTGAGCCGCCGCGCGAGCCGCTGGACCGCCCGGGCCGCCGCCGACGGCAGCGCCGGGCCGACCCCGCTGTCGACCGCGGCACCCAGCCCGCGCGCCCAGGGCAGGGAGGCCACCACCGGCAGCCCGACGGCGGCCGCGACCTCCTCGACCCCGAGGCCGCCCGGCGCGGGCGCCCGCGCGACCACGCCCACGCGCCGACCCGCGCCGACGAGCCCGTCCCGCAGCAGCCGCGCGCCCGCGACCGCGGGGACGTCGCGCGGCACCACCACGAGCACGGTCCGGCAGGCGGCGAGCAGCGTCGCCCCTCGCAGCGCCGGGCCCTCACCCGCGCCGACCGCCGCCGCCGCGCCCGCCAGCCCTCGGGCGTCAGCCGGCCCACCCGTCCCCGCCGGCCCGTCCCCCACCGCTCGCGCGTCCCCCGCGACCGGCGCGTCCCCCGCCACCGGCCCGCCGGCCTCCACCGCGGCGCCGAGCACCGCCGCCCGGTCCAGGTCGAGCACGACGGACCCGTGCGCGACGGCGAGCGCGCGGAGCACGTCGGCGAGCGCCGCCGGTGGCGGCGGACCGGGACGGGCGTCGTCGGTCGGCAGCACCCCGCACCGGCCCCAGCGCATGAGGTTGCCGGCGAGCAGCGCCGGGTCGACCGCGCCGCGAGCGCCGTCCAGGTCCGGCCAGCGCAGGCCGGGGTGCGCCTCGAGCCCGAGCACGGTGTCGACCGACGGCCCTGGCCCCGTGTCGACCAGCACCGCCGTGCCGCGCCGTGCGAGCTCGGCCGCGAGCGCCGCCGCCGTCACCGTGGCCCCGGCACCGCCGCGCGCGCCGACCACGCCCACCACCCCGGCCCCGGCCGCCGGCCGCTCGCTCCCCGCCATTGCACCTCCCGGCGGTCACCGGCCCGGCCGACCCGGACCGCCGCTCCCGCGTGCTCCGAGGCTGCCGCCCCCGCCGCGCCGGCCGGGGGCCGCCCGCCCTGCTCCTGGGGACGACGCACGCACCGTGCCTCTGTGGTCGTCCCGGTGGGGCTCGATATCCTCGGCGCAGGAGGCACCCGTCCCCATGACCCACCGCCCCACCTCGCCCGCGCCCCCCGTCGGCGGAGCGCCGCCCGCGCGTGCCGCCGCCTTCTTCGACCTCGACAAGACGGTCATCGCGACGTCGGCGGCGAGCGCGTTCGCGCGCCCGTTCCTGTCCGGCGGCCTGCTCACCCGGCGGGCGGCGCTCCGCTCCGCGGCGGCCCAGCTCGCGTTCCTGCTCGGCAGCGCGACCGAGGGCAGGACCGAGCGCGTGCGGGCCCAGCTGTCCGCGATGGTGGCGGGCTGGGACGTCGAGCGGGTGTCGTCGATCGTGGCCGCCAGCCTGCAGGAGGCGATCGGCCCGGTCGTCTACGCCGAGGCGCTGGACCTGGTGGCCGAGCACCACGCGGCCGGCCACGACGTCGTGGTCGTGTCGGCGTCGAGCGCGGAGCTGGTGGAGCCGATCGCGGAGCTGATCGGCGCGGACGAGGTGATCGCCAGCCGGATGGGCGTCGCCGACGGGCGGTACACCGGCGAGATCGCCTTCTACGCCTACGGCCCCGCGAAGGCCGACGCGATGCGGGAGCTCGCGGAGCGCCGCGGGTACGACCTCGCCGCGTCGTCGGCGTACACCGACTCCGCCACGGACGCGCCGATGCTGCGCGTGGTCGGCCACGGGTACGTGGTGAACCCGGACCGCGCGCTGCGGCGGCTGGCGGGCCGGGAGGGGTGGACGCCGCTGGTGTTCCGCCGGCACGTGGCGGTCGGGGCGGGTCGACGGCGCGCCGCGCTGCGGCAGCTCACCGGCCCGGCCGCCCGGCGTGGGGTCCTGGTGGCGGGTGCCGCCGCCCTGGTCGCCGCCGCGGGACTCACCACGTGGGCCGTCAGGACCGCGCGAGCCGCCCGACACCGGCGACGCCGCGCGTGAGCCCCCGCACCGTCCGGCATCCGGGCAGCCGTCCCGCCATCCGGGCGGCGGCTCGGACCGACCTGGGAGTTCGCCGTGAGCCCTTCCCAGACGGCCCTCGAGCGGCTGTGATGGGCAGCACAACAGAACGGCCCGAGGGAACCCACGCGCGATCCGTCCACGCATAGGACGCGTCGAACGGGCTCGACCCCGTCTCGACTGACCCAGTGCACGCCTGATAACCCCCGCGGTCGTCCGTTCGGCAACGGCGTCCTCCCCGGGCGCCGTTGTTCGTTCCCGGGCGAGCGTCGCCGGCCCACGACCGGGTCCCGGTCAGCCCAGCCGGCCCGCGAGCACCGCGTCGGCCACCCGCCGCCCCTCGTCCGCGCCCGCGACCACCGCGTCCGCGCACGCCCCGATCCACGCGGCCACCCCCTCCGGCGTCCCCGTCGCGAACCGCGCCGCGGTGGCGAGGTAGGGCAGCGGCGCCGCCGCCCACCCCGCCTCCGGCACGACCGCGCCGGTCGGGTCGAGCCCGCGCGCGCAGACCAGCAGCCGCGCCGCCGCCCGCGCGACCGTGCCGTTGGCCGCGGCGAACGGCCGCACCGCCAGGAGCTCCCCGTGCACCACCGCGGCGACGACGAGCGCGGGCGCCCGGGTGGTGCCGACGGTGCGGGTGAGCAGCGCGAGCCGCTCGGCGGCCGCGGGGCCGTCGGGGGCCGCACCCAGCCCCGTCAGGTCACGGGGTGCGGCGTCCCCGGCGCGCACGCGGCCCAGGTCCGCCTCGGGCAGCCACCCGGCGCCGGCCGCGGCGTGCAGGCGCGCGAGCACCTGGCCCAGCGGGGGCAGCGCGTCGGCCGCGCGGGCGCCGAGGTCGGGCCGCCAGGTGGCCGCGAGCGCCGTGGCCCGCAGGGCGCCGACGGCCACGCGCAGGTCGGCCGAGTCACCGCCTGCCGCGGGGCCGGGATCGCCTCCCGACCCCACCCGGCCGACGCCCGTCGCCACCCCGCGCAGCACGTCCAGCGGCACCCGGGCCCCGTCCACCGCCGCCCCGGCGCGCGCCGCCCGCACGTCCGCCTCGGCCCTGACCTCACGCCACCGCCGCCGGAACGCCTCGTGCCAGCGCAGCTCCTCGCAGGCGGTCCGCGCCCGGTCGACGGCCTCGCGCACGCCGGCCAGGTCGAGCAGCGGCGCGAGCGGGTCGTCGCCCGCGGGCGGGGGCGAGGACGGGGCGACGGGCAGCACGCGGCCACCCTACGAGCGCGCACCCGGCGGGCGGCTCGCCGGGGCGCCGACGTGGGCGCGCGGGCGTGTTCCGGGTCACACTGACCCCATGCCCTCGACGCCGAGCGTGTCCTCGTCCATCACCGCGCGCCTGCACGTGGAGGCCCGGCCGACGGCCGTCTCCGAGCTGACGTCCGCCATCGAGCAGACGGGCGGCATCGTGACCGCCCTCGACGTCACGGCGTCGGGCCACGAGCGCCTGACGGTCGACGTCACGTGCGCCACGAGCGGCGAGGAGCACGCCGCGCAGATCGTCGCGGCCCTGCGCGCGCTCCCCGGCGTGGACGTGGAGCGGGTCAGCGACCGGACCTTCCTCATGCACCTCGGCGGCAAGCTGTCGATCGAGTCCAAGGTGCCGCTGCGCAACCGCGACGACCTGTCGATGGCCTACACGCCCGGGGTCGCGCGGGTGTGCGAGGCGATCGCGGCCCGCCCGGACGACGCGCGTCGCCTCACGATCAAGCGGAACACGATCGCCGTGGTCACCGACGGCAGCGCGGTGCTCGGGCTCGGGGACATCGGGCCGCTGGCGTCGCTGCCGGTGATGGAGGGCAAGGCGGCGCTGTTCAAGCGGTTCGCCGGGATCGACGCCTTCCCGCTGGCGCTGGACACCCAGGACGTGGACGAGATCGTCGAGACGGTCGTGCGGGTCGCGCCGGTGTTCGCGGGGATCAACCTCGAGGACATCTCCGCACCCCGGTGCTTCGAGGTCGAGCGCCGGCTCCGCGAGCGCCTGGACATCCCGGTGTTCCACGACGACCAGCACGGCACGGCGATCGTCGTGACGGCGGCGCTGACCAACGCGCTGAAGGTCGTCGGCAAGCAGATCGACCAGGTCCGGGTGGTGCTGTCCGGCGCCGGCGCGGCGGGCACCGCGGTGCTCAAGCTCCTGCTGTCGGCGGGCGTGCACGACGTCGTGGTGGCGGACATCGACGGCATCGTGCACACCGGCCGCGCGCTGGCGTCGCCGGAGCTGCGCTGGATCGCCGAGCGCACCAACCCCCGCGGCGTCACCGGGGAGCTGCGCGGCGCCCTGGCCGGGGCGGACGTGTTCATCGGGGTGAGCGCGCCGAACATCCTCACCGGCGAGGACGTCGCGACGATGGCCCGGGACGCGATCGTGTTCGCGATGGCCAACCCGCGCCCGGAGATCGACCCCGCCGAGGCGGCCCGGTACGCGGCGGTCGTCGGCACCGGGCGCAGCGACGTGGCGAACCAGATCAACAACGTGCTCGCGTTCCCGGGCGTGTTCCGGGGGCTGCTCGACGCGCGGTCGCACGTCATCACGGACGCGATGCTGCTCGCGGCGGCGCGGGCCCTCGCCTCCGTCGTGACCGACGACGAGCTGAACCCGGCGTACATCATCCCGAGCGTGTTCCACCCCGACGTCGCGTCCACGGTGGCCGCGGCGGTGGCGCAGGTGGCGGGCGCGATCGCCGGCCCCCGGGCCGACACGGGCTCGGTCGCGGTCGTGCCGGTGCCCGGGATCTGAGCCCGGCCGGGGCCGCCGCGACCCGGGGTGCGCGCCCGCGCGCCCGTACGATCGACCGGTGCAGTGCCACCACTTCGACGCCGCCCGGTGTCGCTCCTGCACCTGGATCGAGCAGCCCTACGCCGACCAGCTCGCCGCCAAGCAGGAGCGGTGCCGCGACCTGGTCGACCCGTTCGGGCCGCTCGACTGGCTGCCCCCGGTGGCGAGCGCCGAGTCCGGCTTCCGGAACAAGGCGAAGATGGCCGTCGGCGGCACGGTCGACGCCCCCACGCTCGGCATCCTCGACCCGGGCGGCACGGGGGTCGACCTGCGCGACTGCGGCCTGTACCCCGCCTCGCTGCAGGCCGCGCTGCCGGTGCTGGCGGAGTTCGTGACCCTCGCCCGGCTGGTGCCGTACGACGTGCCGACGCGGCGCGGCGAGCTCAAGTACGTGCTCGTCACCGAGTCGCCCGACGGCGAGCTCATGGTGCGGTTCGTCCTGCGGTCGTCCGAGGCGCTCCCCCGGCTGCGGAAGCACCTGCCGTGGCTGCTGGCCGCGCTGCCCCGCGCCGTGGTGGTGTCGGCGAACCTGCTCCCCGAGCACAAGGCCGTCCTCGAGGGCGACACCGAGGTCGTGCTCACCGAGCGGGCGACGCTGCGGATGCGGGTGAACGACGTCGACCTGCACCTGCGGCCGCAGAGCTTCTTCCAGACGAACACCGACGTCGCGGCGGCCCTGTACCGGATCGGCCGGGAGTGGGTGGACGCCGCCGGCCCGCGCTCGGTGTGGGACCTGTACTGCGGCGTCGGCGGCTTCGCGCTGCACGTCGCGCGGCCGGGGCGCACCGTCGTCGGCATCGAGACGTCGGCCGAGGCCGTGGCGAGCGCCGAGCAGAGCCGGGACGACCTCGACCTCGCGGGCGTGCGGTTCGCCGCGGGCGACGCGACCGCGTTCGCGCTCGGCGCCGCGGCCCCGCCCGACCTGGTGGTCGTGAACCCGCCGCGGCGCGGGATCGGGCCGGCGCTCGCCGGGTGGCTCGAGGAGTCGGGCGTGCGGGACGTCGTCTACTCGTCGTGCAACGCCGCGTCGCTCGCGCGGGACCTCGCCGCCATGCCGTCGCTCCGGCCGCGCCGGGGCCGGCTGCTCGACATGTTCCCCCAGACCGGGCACTACGAGGTCGTCGTCGCGCTGTCCCGGGACTGACGCGCCCGCGGTCGTGCCTTTCGTCCCACGTCTGGGCTCCCGCGGCGCAGGACCCTGATCGCATGCTCAGCGTCGCCGAGGCCCTCGACTACCAGACGCAGGCGGCCCGGGCGAAGACCGACCTCGCCCGCCGCCCCGGCGTCTACCTCGTGAACACCATGCTCGCCGGCGCGTACATCGGGCTCGGCGTGGTCATCATGGCGACGGCGGGCGGGCCGCTGGCCGACGTCGGTTCGGGGTTCACCCCGCTGGTGCAGGGCCTCGTCTTCGGCGTCGCGCTGACGATCGTCGTCGTCGCCGGAGGCGAGCTCGCCACCTCCGGGATGATGGTGTTCACCCAGGGCGCGATGCGCGGGGCGATCTCCTGGGCGCGCGCCGGCGCGACGCTGCTGGCCTGCCTGGTCGGCAACCTGCTGGGCGCGTTCGTGCTGGCGGTGGTCCTGCACCTGTCCGGCGCGCTGGGACCCGACCGGCCGGCGGGCCGGATGATCGCGTCGATGATCGCCCACAAGGCCGAGGAGTCCGGCACCGAGCTGTTCTTCCGCGGCGTCATGTGCAACCTCATGGTCTGCCTGGCGATCTGGTGCGCGGGCCGGCTGCAGAACGAGGTCGCCAAGATCGTCGTGATCTTCGCGTGCGTGATGGTGTTCATCACCTCGGGCTTCGAGCACGTGGTCGCGAACATGACGACGTTCTCGTTCGGCCTCGTCGGCGGGCTCGAGGGGGCGACCGTCGCGGAGTTCGCGCGGAACGTGCTGCTCGTCGGGCTCGGCAACCTGGTCGGCGGCGGGCTGCTGGTCGGCGCGGCGAACGCGGTCGCGGCGGCCCCGCCCCGAGTGCCGGCCGCCCCCGCCGACCCGGCGGCGGCGCCGGAGCCCGAGGCGCTGGCGGCCGCGACGCGCTGAGGCCGGTCCGGCCAGACCCTCCACTCCACGGGGCGGACACCGAGCTCGGACCGGACATCCCCCCGGGATTCGGACATCTCGGGCGCGCCGTGGGGCGGGCGGCGACCCGGCGCTCTACGGTCGGACGGAGCACCGACGTGACCAGCGCGGCCGCGTCGACACCGAACCCGCTGCGCGGGAGGCGCCCGACGCTCCTGCCCCGCGCACCGTGAGCCGGCGACAAGGGAGCAGACATGAGCAGCACCTCGGACCGCGAGCAGGACGACACGCCGTCGACCGCGCCCGACACCGCGGAGCAGCGCGCGTCGGAACCGGGCACCCCCGACGCCGCCGGCACGGACGCGGGCGCCCCGCGTCCGGAGGGCGCTGCCGTGGCGTCGACCGCCTCCGGCACCGGCGACGCGACGCGCCCGACGACCACGCCGACCGAGCGGGTGCCCGCCGTCCCGGCGGCCGAGGCCACCCCCGCCACGGGCACCGCCGCCGCCTCCCGCGGCACCGGCACCCCCTCCCGCGGCACCAGCGCGCACCGCGCGTCCCGCCCGGCGCCCACCCCGCCCGCGCCCG
>NZ_JAHVCI010000088.1:0-11521 GCF_019265565.1 Cellulomonas sp. PS-H5 | reverse complement strand
CGGTGCCGCGCCGGCGGCCGGGCCGCCCGCGGGCGGGAGCGCCCCTGCGGCCCCCGCCCGGTGCGGCACGAGCGCCTTGATCTTGGGGATGAGCTCGCTCGCGACCCGGTCCAGCGACTCCTGGACGCTGCCGACGTTCGCGGGCTTGGTCACGTAGTCCGTCGCGCCGGCGACGAGGGCGTCCAGGGTGGCGGACGCCCCGCGCTCGGTGAGCGTGGAGAACATGATGATCGGCATGGTGTGCCGGTTGCGGCGCAGCGCGCGCACCGCCTCGATGCCGTTCATCTCCGGCATCTCGATGTCCATGGTGACGAGGTCGGGGGCCAGCTGGTCGACCTTCGCGAGCGCGATGCGCCCGTTGGAGGCGAAGCCCACCACCTCGATGTCGGGGTCGCGCGAGAGCGAGTCCGTCACCAGCCGGCGGACGACGACCGAGTCGTCGACCACCAGCACACGGATCCTGGTCACGTCGTTCCCCTCACATGCGGACCGGCCGCACCGGCCGGGTTCGTGGTTCTGATCGGTCGGTGCGGCCGGTTCCTGAGCCGCCGGGGCGGCCCGGTGGGCGCCGTCAGTAGGTGAAACGCGCGACCCGCTCGTGCAGGTCGGCGGACAGCGACGCGAGGTCCCTGACCTGCGAGGACACCCCGCCCAGGACGTCCGCGGAGCGCGCCGCGGCGCCCGCGACGCCGGTGATGTTGCTGGCGATCTCACCCGACCCCGTGGCGGCCTCGGCGACGGACCGCGACATCTCGGTCGTGGTGGCCGTCTGCTCCTCCACGGCGCTCGCGATCGTCAGCTGGTAGTCGTTGATCGACGCGATGATCTGGGAGATCTCGCTGATCGCCGTGACGGCCGCGGTGGTGTCGTTCTGGATGGCCTCGACCCGGCGGGCGATGTCCTCCGTGGCCTTGGCGGTCTCCTGGGCGAGCTCCTTGACCTCGCCCGCGACGACGGCGAAGCCCTTGCCGGCCTCCCCGGCCCGGGCCGCCTCGATCGTCGCGTTCAGCGCCAGCAGGTTGGTCTGCTCGGCGATGCTCGTGATGACCTTGACGACGTTGCCGATCTCCTGGCTGGACACGCCCAGGCGGGCGACCTGGTCGTTGGTCGCGGCGGCGACGTCGGTCGCCTGGCTGGCCACCTTGGCGGCGTGCGAGGCGTTCTGCGCGATCTCCCGGATGCTGGCGCCCATCTGCTCCGCGCCGGCGGCGACCGCCTGCACGTTGCGGGACACCTGCTCGGCCGCCGCGGCGACCACGCCCGCCTGGGCCGAGGTCTCCTGGGAGCCCGCGACCACGTCGCCGTTCGACGCGGTGAGGCTGGCGGCGGTGGTCTCCACCGAGCCGGCAGCCTCCACCACGCCCGCGAGCGTCGTGCGCAGCGACTCCTGCGCCTGGTCGAGCGCCTCGGCCATCCGGCCGGTCTCGTCCCGCCACGGCACCGCCGTGGTCACGGTCAGGTCGCCCTCGGCCATCGCCTCGAGCGAGCCCTGCACGCTGCGCACCGCCCGGGTGATCCGGCGGATGACCAGCACCGCCAGCAGCCCGGACAGGGCCGCGCCGACGACGAACGCGGCGACCAGCGCGACGATCGTCCGGTCCACCTCCGCGCGGCTGTCGGCGAGGATCTGGTCCACCTGGGCGTCGACCTGGCCCTGCGCCAGCGCCAGCGCCCGACCCGCCCAGTCGGGGTCCGCCGAGGCGTCGGCCGCGAGCGCGGTGCGCAGGCCGGGCAGGTCCCCCGCCTGGACGAACGGCAGCAGCGTGCCGTCGCGGTAGGCGGTCCACGCGTCCCAGCGGGTCACGAAGTCGGCCCACTGCCGGGTGTCGGACTGCGGGTAGGCGTCGATGGCGTCGATCTGCGCGGCGACGTCGCGGTCGTTCCACGCGGACGACTCGAGCAGCTGCGCCTTCACCGAGTCGTCGGTCGCCTCGGCGGCGCGGTGCACCAGCAGGTGGCTGCGGGCCTGGGCGGTGCGCAGCTCGGACATCGCCGACTGCAGGTCGCCGGTCAGCCCGGACATCTCCTCCAGGTGCTGGCCCGCGCGGTACAGCGCCACGGCGCCGACGCCGCCGACGAGGGCGAACGTGCCGCCCAGGACGAGCAGCGAGACGGAGATCTTGAGCGCGATCGGGCGGTCCCAGAACCAGGACGCGCGGCTGCGCCGGGTGGCGGCCGGGGAGCCGGCCGGGGTGTGGTCGGTGGTGCGCATCAGCCCAGCTCCTCCGGCGAGTAGTAGCCGCCGTCCACGAGGACCTGGCGGTAGTTCTGCGACGTGACCACCTGCGGCGACAGCAGGTACGACGGGACGACCTTCACGCCGTTGTCGTACGAGGCGTTGTCGTTGGTCTCGGGCTCGGCGCCGTCCAGCAGCGCGCGCACCATCGAGACGGCGACCTCCGCGAGCTGGCGGGTGTCCTTGTAGACCGTGCCGTACTGCTCGCCCGCCGCGATCGACTTGGCGGAGGCCAGCTCGGCGTCCTGGCCGGTCACGACCGGCAGCGGCTGGTCGGCCGAGCCGTAGCCGATGCCCTTGACGGCGTCGAGGATCGCGATCGAGATGCCGTCGTACGGCGACAGCACGCCGTCGAGCCGCCGGTCCGCGTACCGCGGGAGCAGGGTCTGCATCCGGGCGGTGGCGTTCTTCGGGTCCCACGCCGCGGTGGCGATCGTCTGGAAGTCGGTCTCGCCGGACGGGACGACCAGCACCCCGGAGTCGAGGTACGGCTGCAGCACCTGCATCGCGCCGCTGTAGAACACCGAGGCGTTGTTGTCGTCGGTCGACCCGGCGAACAGCTCCACGTTGTAGGGGCCGGTCGCGCCGGTGGGCTCGCCGCCCGCGTCCAGGACGCCGAGGCCCTGGAGCAGCTGCGTCGCCTGCAGGACGCCGACCCGGGCGTTGTCGAACGTGGCGTAGTACGCGACGTCGGGGGACTCGCGGATCAGCCGGTCGTAGGCGATCACCGGGATGTCCGCCGCGGCCGCCTCCGCCAGGACGTCCTTGAGCGCGACGCCGTCGATGGAGCCGATCACCAGCGCGTCCGCGCCGGCCGCGATCATGTCCTCGAGCTGCTGCACCTGGGTGGGCACGTCGTTCTCGGCGTACTCCAGGTCGACGTCGTAGCCGAGCGCCTGCAGCTGGTCCTGGACGTTCTCACCGTCCGCGATCCACCGCTCCGACGTCGTCGTGGGCATCGCCACGCCGACCAGCGGGCGCGCGTCCGCGCTCCCCCCGGCGCCCACGGACCCGCAGCCCGCGACCGTCACCACCGCCGCCAGGGCGAGGGACGCGGCGAGCGCATTCCCCGCACGGCGACGCTTCCCGTGCCTCATCTCGACTCCCTCGTCCGATCCGGCGTGGGCGCCCCCTGGCGCCGCCGTGCCCCCTGGATCGACCGGGATCAGGCGGATGTGAGCGCTCCCGCGGGGGAAACGGGGGGTGAACGCGCGGCGGCGGGGCCGGCCGGCGCGTCCCGCGGCGCCGCACCTCTTCCGCGAGTGGGTAGGAGACACGTCGAGTGCCTACCCAGTGGGTAGGCACTCGACGTGTCGGATGTGCACTCGGCGGGGACCGGTCCGGCCGGGCCGCGCCGCTCGCCGCGGGCGGGCCGCTCGCCGCGGGCGGGCCGCTCAGTACGTGAAGCGGGCCACCCGGCCGCGCAGGTCCTCGGACATGCGCGCGAGCTCGCCGATCGAGTCGCCCATCTGGCCGAGCGTCTGCGACGAGGTCGCGGTCGCCGACGCGACGCCGGTGATGTTGGTGGCGATCTCCCCCGAGCCCGTCGCGGCCTCGGCCACCGAGCGGGACATCTCCGTGGTGGTCGCGGTCTGCTCCTCGACGGCCGACGCGATGGTCAGCTGGTAGTCGTTGATGCTCGCGATGATGTGGCTGATCTCGCCGATCGCGGTCACGGCGGCCCCGGTGTCGGCCTGGATCGCCTCGACGCGGCGGACGATGTCCTCGGTCGCCTTGGCGGTCTCCTGGGCCAGCTCCTTCACCTCGCCGGCGACGACGGCGAAGCCCTTGCCCGCCTCACCCGCGCGGGCCGCCTCGATGGTGGCGTTCAGCGCCAGCAGGTTGGTCTGCTCGGCGATGCTGGTGATGGCCTTGACGACGTTGCCGATCTCCTGGCTGGACTCGCCGAGCCGGGTGACCTGGTCGTTCGTGGCGGCCGCGACGTCGGTGGCCTGGCCGGCGACCTTGGCCGCCTGCGACGCGTTCTGTGCGATCTCGCGGATGGAGGCGCCCATCTCCTCGGCGCCGGCCGCGACGGTCTGCACGTTGCGGGACACCTGCTCGGCGGCGGCCGCGACGACACCGGCCTGGGCCGAGGTCTCGTCGGAGCCGGCGACGACCTGGTGCGAGGCCACGGACAGCTCCTCGGCGGCCGCGGCGACCGTCTGGGCGGTCTCGACGACGCCCGACACGAGGCCGCGGAGGCTGGTCTGCGTGCGCTCGAGGTCGACCGCGAGGGTGCCGATCTCGTCCCGCCCGGTGACGCCCGACGGCACCGTCAGGTCGCCGTCGCCGGCCGCCGCCAGGGCGTGCGAGACGCCGCCGATCCGGCGGACGATGCCGCGGGCGACCACCCAGGCCAGCGCGGTCGCGGCGACCGCGCCGACCAGCGCGACCAGGATCGTGATCCACACCGAGCGGGCGCCCAGGGCGTCCGTCTGCTCGGCCAGAGCCGCCGCCTGCTCCCCCTGCGAGGTGGTCTCGACCTGCATCGCGTCCATGACGCCGGTGGTCAGCGGGCGGACGGTGTCGTTGAAGTACGTGCCGAACCCCTCGGTGTCGCCCTCGTCCGCCATCGGGAACAGGGTGTCCTCGGCGGCGGCGTAGTAGGCGTCCAAGGCCGCGACCATCGTGTCGACGTCGTCCTGGCTGACGGCGTTCTCCCGGTAGGCCTCGATCTGGGCGGCCAGGTCGGCCTGGCGCTCGGTGAGCTCGTCGGTCAGGGTCGCGCGGGTCTCCGCGTCGGCGATGCCGTACTGGATCACCCGGGCGCGGTCGCCCTGGAACGAGCGCTGGATCTCGGTGAGCTGCTGCAGCGGCGTGACGTTGCCCGTGTACATCTCGGCGGCGTCGGCGCGGAGCGTGCGCAGCGAGCCGATCGCCACGGCGGTCACGACCGCGGTCATCGCCACCATCACGAGCACCGCGGTGAGGATCTTGACCAGCACCGGGCGGTCGGCCCAGAGCCGGCGCGGGGAGCCGTCGTGCTGCACGCTCATCTGTCGTTCCTTCGTCGAGAGGGGGACCTTCGTCCTCTCCATCGGCCGCGACGGCGGGCGCGCGAGCGGTTCTGCCGCTCAGCGAGCGGGTGGAATGCGCCGCCCCACGCCGAGAGGGCAACCGACACGTCGAGCGAGCAGACGGTGGCTGCTCGCTCGACGTGTCGACTACTCGCTCGGCGCGGGGCGCGGGGCGGAGCGCGGCGCGGGGCCGCGCGCCCGGCTCAGTAGCGGAAGCCCGCCACGCGGGCGCGCAGGTCCTCGGACATCCGGGCCAGCTCGCCGATCGAGCCGCCCATCTGGTTGAGCGTCTGCGAGGACTCCGCGGCCGCGGCGGCGACCCCGGTGATGTTGGTGGCGATCTCCCCCGAGCCGGTGGCCGCCTCGGCGACGGACCGGGACATCTCGTTGGTGGTCGCCGTCTGCTCCTCGACCGCGCTGGCGATCGTCAGCTGGTAGTCGTTGATCGACGCGATGATCTGGGAGATCTCGCTGATCGCGGCGACCGCGCCGGTGGTGTCGCCCTGGATGGCCTCGACCCGGCGGGCGATGTCCTCCGTGGCCTTGGCGGTCTCCTGCGCGAGCTCCTTGACCTCGCCGGCGACGACGGCGAAGCCCTTGCCGGCCTCCCCCGCCCGGGCCGCCTCGATCGTCGCGTTCAGCGCCAGCAGGTTGGTCTGCTCCGCGATGGTCGTGATGACCTTGACGACGTTGCCGATCTCCTGGCTGGACACGCCCAGGCGCGCGACCTGGTCGTTGGTCGTCCTGGCGACGTCGGTGGCCTGGCCGGCGATCCGCGCGGCCTGGGTGGAGTTCTGCGCGATCTCCCGGATCGAGGCACCCATCTGCTCGGCGCCCGCGGCGACGGTCTGCACGTTGCGGGACACCTGCTCGGCCGCCGCGGCGACGACGCCCGCCTGCGCGGAGGTCTCGTCCGAGCCGGCGACCACCTGGTGGGACGCGGCGGACAGCTCCTCGGCCGCGGCGGCGACCGTCTGGGCCGTCTCGACCACGCCCGACACCGTGGCGCGGAGGTTCTCCTGGGCGCGGGTCACGGCCCGGGCCATCTGGCCGAGCTCGTCCGCGGAGTCGACGGCGGGGACGACCGTGAGGTCGCCGTCGGCCATCGCCTCGACCGCACGCTGGACCTCGGTCACCTGGCGCCGGATCACCTGGGCGATTACCAGGCCGACCGCGCCGACCAGCAGCACGCCGGCCGACAGCACGAACAGCAGCACCCGGGCGCCGGAGGTGGCCTGGGCCGAGGCGCTGTCCGCGGTCTGCCGCAGGAAGTCGTCCGCGCTCTTCTCGGCGGCGTCGAGACCGGCGATCATCGCGTCGACCGCGGTCCGGGCCTCGCCCTCGTTGACGGCGTCGAACGCGGCGTCGTCACCGGCGAACGCCGCCGGCACCAGCTGCTCGTCCCGGATCTGCCGGTACTGCGCCCACGCGGCCTGGAAGTCGGCCCACCCCGGCACCTCGATGCCGCCGAGGCCCTCCTCGAACGCGTCCGCCGCGGCCTGCAGGTCCGCGTCCGTCGCGGCGATCTCGTCCAGGGCCTCCTGCTGGTCGGCCTCGGTCGTCGACTCGCCCGCGCCCGCCTCGGCGATGACCATGCGCGCCTTGATCTCCTCCTGGTGCACCAGGGCCAGCGGCGCGATGACGTCGGAGGCCACGCCCTGCACGGTCCCGGTCTCGCCCGCCAGGGCGCTCATGCGCACGGAGGCGAAGACGCCCGTGCCTGCGACCACCGCGACCACGAGGGCCAGCAGCAGCAGGATCTTGGTGCGGACCCCCCGGTCGACGAACAGGGCCGCGGTGCGGCCGGTGCGGCGACCGGGCGAGGCCGGCGCGCCGGCGGTGCGTGCGGGCACGGACCCGCCCGGGCCGCGCGGCGTGGGCACGCGGTCGAGGGCGGCCGTCGACGGCTTCCTCGACGTCGTGGTGACGCTCATGGTGGCTCCTCAGAACTGGGCGTTGTCCCCTGCTGCGCCTCCGATCGTCCGGCGGGGGTCGCGCGTGAGCCCCGGCCCGGGGTGAACCCGGGGCGAAGCCCGCCTGAACCACCGCCGGCCGCGGCGCCCCCTCGTCGGGGGTGCCGCGGCCGGGTCGGGGGCGCGAGGGCTCAGTAGGTGAAGCGGGCCACGCGTCCGCGCAGGTCCTCGGACAGCCGGGCGAGCTCGCCGATCGAGTCGCCCATCTGGTTGAGGGTCTGGGAGGACTGCGTCGCGGCGGACGCCACCCCGGTGATGTTGGTGGCGATCTCGCCCGAGCCTGTCGCGGCCTCGGCGACCGACCGCGACATCTCCGTGGTCGTCGCCGTCTGCTCCTCGACCGCCGACGCGATCGTCAGCTGGTAGTCGTTGATCGACGCGATGATGTGCGAGATCTCGCCGATCGCCCCGACCGCGCCGCTGGTGTCGGCCTGGATGGCCTCGACCCGGCGCGCGATGTCCTCGGTCGCCTTCGCGGTCTCCTGCGCGAGCTCCTTGACCTCGCCGGCCACGACCGCGAACCCCTTGCCCGCCTCACCGGCCCGCGCCGCCTCGATGGTGGCGTTCAGCGCGAGCAGGTTGGTCTGCTCCGCGATCGAGGTGATCACCTTCACCACGTTCCCGATCTCCTGGGACGACGTGCCCAGGCGGGCGACCTGGTCGTTGGTGACCGCCGCGGCGTCGGTGGCCTGGCCGGCGACCTTCGCCGCCTGCGAGGCGTTCTGCGCGATCTCCCGGATCGAGGCGCCCATCTGCTCGGCGCCCGCCGCCACGGTCTGCACGTTCCGCGACACCTGCTCCGCGGCCGCCGCGACGACGCCCGCCTGCGCGCTGGTCTCGTCCGAGCCCGCCACGACCTGGGTCGACGCGGCCGACAGCTCCTCGGCCGCCGCGGCGACGGTCTGCGCCGTCTCGACGACGCCGGACACCACGCCGCGCAGGCTCCCCTGGGCGGTGGCGAGCGAGCGGGCCATGTCGCCCAGCTCGTCGGCGGTGCGCACGTCGGCGCGGACGGTGAGGTCGCCCTCGGCCATCGCCTCGAGCGCGTGCCGCACCTGGCCGGCGCCCTGCGCGAGCCGCCGCGACACGACGAACCCGGTCGCCAGCACGAGCGCCAGGCCCACGACCAGCAGCACGACCACCGTGACGAGGGTGCGGGTCACCAGGGCGGACGCCTCGTCGGTGCTCGCGTCGGCGACCTCGGCCACCGACTGGTTCTCCAGCGCGATCGCGTCCGCGGCGATCGTCGTCTGCGGCAGGATCTCGGCGCGGTAGAACGCCGCCGCGCCGGTCACGTCGCCCTCGTCGGCCATCGGGAACAGCTCGTCCTGCGCCAGGCGGACCATCTCGTTCCAGCCCGAGTCGAAGTCGGACCACGCCTGGTCGTTCACCGCGAGGTCGTCGTACGCGGCCTGCTGGTCCTGGATCTTCGTCACGTACTCCGCGAGCTGGTCGCGCAGGTCCGCGCGGACGTCCGGCGCCGCCGCCGGGTACTCGACCATCCGCGCGCGGCCCGCCTGGAGCGCCCGCTGCAGGTCGCTGACCTGGCCGAGCTGGGCGACGTACGCGCCCTCCTTGGCGACCTCGTCGCGCAGCTGCACGAGGCTGGTCGCCGCCGCGACGACGACGAGCACGGCCACGAGGCCGGCGGCGGCGAGCAGGCCGAGCACCTTGCCGGCGATGGACAGCCGCAGCCCGCGGGCGCGGGACGGGGCGGTGGCGGTTCGGGACATGGACGCTCCAGGCGCGTGCGGGGCGACGCGACCCGCGCGACTGCGCACGGGCCGGGCGCGTCGCCGGGTCGCCCACCCCATCGGCAGCGCCCTGACCTGCATGACCATCGTCCCGGGTGAAGCCGCGCGGGCCGGGGGACGCGGACGGGCCCGCGCCGCCCCGCCTACCGTTCCCGGCCGCACCCACGGCGACCGTCGTGGGCGCGGCGGGAGACCGTAGGCGGGGCGGCCGGGCAGCACGACGGCCCTGCCGGGCACGCGTGCTGTGTGCCCGGCAGGGCCGTGCGTCGTCGGTCAGGCCGCGGTGGCCTGGTCGACGTCGAGGACCAGCAGCAGCCGGCCGTCGAGCTTGTGCGCCCCGAGGATCAGCGGGCGCAGCGCGGCGTCGAGCGTCTCCGGCGGGGCCTCGAACGTCTCGGGGCCCACCTCCATGACGTCGCCGATCTCGTCGACCAGCAGGCTCACGGGCTCCCCCGCCACCTGCACGACGACCATCATCGGCTCCGCGTCCTCGCCGAGCGGCTCCAGGCCGAGGCGGGGGCGCAGGTCGACCGTGAGGACGACCTGGCCGCGGAGGTTCACCAGACCGGCGACGGCCGGCGGGGACAGCGGCACGCGGGTGCGGACGTGCGAGCGCAGCGCCTCCTGGACCCGGGTGACGTCGACCCCGTACAGGCTCCCGCCGAGGCTGAACGTGACGTACTGGCTCATCGGGTGGCTCCCACCAGCTCGGACCCGCCGACCTGCGTCGGGAGGTCGTCGTACGTGGAGCGGTGCTCGGGCCGCTCGTCGTAGAACGCCGCGTCCGCGGCGAGGATCGCGCGGCGCACGTCCAGCAGCTCCGTGACCTTGTCGCCGAGCACCGTGGAGCCGACCAGGCCGGCGTCCTCGATGTCGGAGTGCCGGGCCGAGTCGTCGTCGACGATGTCCACGATCTCCCGGACCACGAGGCCGACGCTGCGGCCCGCGCGGCTGTAGACGACCAGCAGCAGCTCGGACGACTCCTCGGACCCGTAGGCACCGAGGATCCGGTCGAGGCGGGCCAGCGGCAGGATCGTCCCGCGGTACTGCACGACCTCCCGGCCGCCGACGTACTCGACCTGGTCGGCCTGCACGTGCTCCAGGCGGGCGACCGACGCGAGCGGCATGGCGACCTGACGGCCGCCGCCGATCCCGACGACCAGCACCTGCTGGGTGTCGCGGATCGCGTTCGCCGCGGCGTTGTCGTGCGCGTCCCGGGCGGCGACGTCGAGCTCGCCGGCCAGGGCGCGGCGGGCGATGGCCTGCACGTCCAGGATCAGCGCGACATGGCCGTCGCCCAGGACGGTCGCGCCGGAGTACGCGCCGATCGCCTTGAGGCGGGCGGACAGCGGCTTGACCACGATCTCCTCGGTGTTCAGCACCCGGTCGACCAGGAGGCCGAACCGCTGCTGGTCCGACTGGACGACGGCGATGACCGCGTTCTCCGGGCGCTCGCCGCCGACCTCGAGGACCTCCGAGAGCGACACCAGCGGCAGCAGCTCCCCGCGCAGCCGGTACACGGCCGCCTCGTGGATGTGCTCGATGCCGGACTCCGAGCGCTGCGAGTCGAGCGCCACCAGCTCCAGCAGGTTCACCTGCGGGATCGCGTACAGGTCGCCGCTGCACTCCACCGTCAGCGCCGGCATGATCGCCAGCGTCAGCGGGATGCGCAGCCGCCACGTCGTGCCGCGGCCCACGACCGAGTCGACCTCGACCGCGCCGCCGATCGACTCGATCTTGGTGCGGACGACGTCCATGCCGACGCCGCGGCCGGACACGTTGGACACGACCTCGGCCGTCGAGAAGCCCGGCAGGAACAGCAGCTGCAGCAGGTCGGCCTGGCCCATCGACGCGACCTGGTCGGCCGTGCGCAGGCCCTTCTGGACCGCCTTGGCGCCGATCTTCTCCGGGTCGATGCCCCGGCCGTCGTCGGCGACCTCCACGACGACCTGGCCGGACGCGTGGTACGCGCGCAGGCCCAGGACGCCCTTCGGCGCCTTGCCCGCGGCGACGCGGTCCGCCGAGGCCTCGATGCCGTGGTCGACCGCGTTGCGCACCAGGTGCGTCAGCGGGTCCTTCACGGCCTCCAGCAGGCTGCGGTCGAGCTCGGTGTCACCGCCGGACAGCTCCAGCTGCACCTCGCGGTGGCAGGCGGCCGCGACGTCGCGCACCATGCGCGGCATCTTCGACCACAGGTGCTCGATGGGCTGCATGCGGGTCTTCATGACCCCCTCCTGCAGCTCGCCGGCGATGAGGTTCAGGCGCTGCGCGGAGCGGGCGAGGTCGACGTCGTCGGTGCCCGTCGCGAGGCGGCTGATCTGGTTGCGGGCCAGGACCAGCTCGCCGACCTGGCGCATGAGGGCGTCGAGCAGGTCGACGTCCACGCGGATCGACGCGTCGGCGGCGCCGCCGCGGAGCGAGCCGAGCTCCTCGGTCGGGGCGGCGGGCGCGGCGGCGGCCGGGGCCGGTGCCGGGACGGGCGCCGGGGCGGCGGCCGGTGCCGGCGCAGCGACGGGCGCGGGGGCCACGGCCTCGACG
>NZ_JAHVCI010000087.1:0-11687 GCF_019265565.1 Cellulomonas sp. PS-H5 | reverse complement strand
GCTGCGCGGGCGTGCGGGCCGACGGGGTGCGCGGCGCGGGCGTGCGCGGCGCCGAGCCGCGCCGGTCGCCGCCGCGGGTCGCGTCGTCGTCGGCGCCGGTGCGGGGCGCGGCGGGACGACGAGGGGCGGGCATGGTCCCGATTGTGCCCCGCGCCAGGCCCGCGACCCCGCAGGCGACCCGGCCGTGTCCGCGCACGCACACGATCCGCACATGCCGCGGGCGGCGCCGGGCGCACCCCGGACGCGCCGGAGGCCGGCGACCCCGTGCGGGGTCACCGGCCTCCGGTCGAGAGCCTGGGGGCTCAGGCCTTCCAGCGGGGGAAGGCCGACAGGCCGGCGTAGCGGCCGGCGTCGTCCAGCTCCTCCTCGATGCGGAGCAGCTGGTTGTACTTGTTGATGCGCTCGCCACGGGCCGGCGCACCGGTCTTGATCTGGCCGGCGTTGGTCGCGACGGACAGGTCGGCGATCGTGACGTCCTCGGTCTCGCCGGAGCGGTGCGAGGTCATCGTGGTGAAGCCGTTGCGCTGGGCCAGGGTGACGGCGTCCAGCGTCTCGGTCAGGGTGCCGATCTGGTTCAGCTTGACCAGGAGCGAGTTGGCGGCCTTGAGCTCGATGCCCTTGGCGAGGCGCTCCGGGTTGGTGACGAACAGGTCGTCGCCGACGATCTGCACCTTGTCGCCGACCTTGGTGACGAGCTCGGACCAGGTGCCCCACTCGTCCTCGGACAGCGGGTCCTCGATGGAGACCAGCGGGTAGTCCGCGACGAGCTGCTCGTAGAACGCGATCATCTCGGCCGGCGCGAGGGCCTTGCCCTCGAACTGGTACGCGCCGTCCTTGAAGAACTCGGTCGCGGCGACGTCGAGCGCGAGCGCGACGTCCTTGCCCGGGACGAAGCCGGCCTTCTCGATCGCGACGAGGATCAGGTCCAGCGCGGCGCGGTTCGACTCGAGGTTCGGCGCGAAGCCGCCCTCGTCGCCGAGACCGGTCGACAGGCCCTTGCTCTTCAGCACGGACTTGAGGGAGTGGTAGACCTCGGCGCCGGTGCGCAGGGCCTCGCGGAAGGTCGGCGCGCCGATCGGGGCGACCATGAACTCCTGGATGTCGACGTTGGAGTCGGCGTGCGACCCACCGTTGAGGATGTTCATCATCGGGACGGGCAGCACGTGGGCGTTCGGGCCGCCGACGTAGCGGAACAGCGGCAGGTCGGCCGAGTCGGCCGCGGCCTTCGCGACGGCGAGCGAGACGCCGAGGATCGCGTTGGCGCCGAGCTTGCCCTTGTTCGGGGTGCCGTCGAGCTCGATGAGGGCCTGGTCGACCAGGCGCTGCTCGGTGGCCTCGAAGCCGATGAGCTCCGGGGCGATCTCGTCGATGACCGCGTTGACCGCGTCCTCGACGCCCTTGCCCAGGTAGCGCGACTTGTCGCCGTC
Source organism: Cellulomonas sp. PS-H5 (assembly GCF_019265565.1). Classification (NCBI taxonomy): domain Bacteria; kingdom Bacillati; phylum Actinomycetota; class Actinomycetes; order Micrococcales; family Cellulomonadaceae; genus Cellulomonas; species Cellulomonas sp. PS-H5. The sequence goes on along the minus strand of NZ_JAHVCI010000087.1, from coordinate 10,260 downwards.
ACGGCGCTCGACGGCCTCGAAGGCCCCGGTCGAGGCACCCGAGGGCACACCGGCCCGGGCGATGGTGCCGTCGTCGAGCGCGACCTCGACCTCGACAGTGGGGTTGCCGCGCGAGTCGAGGATCTCGCGGGCGCCGACGGCCTCGATGCTGGCCATGGTGCTCCTTCGTCAAACGGGTCGGTTTGCGACCTCAGCCTAGTGCGCGCCGTCCGGTGCGTCGGTGGGACCTTCGGCAACCGGACGGTGAACGCCTGTCAGAGCGCGGCGACGATGCGCTCGACCTGGTCCTTCGCGTCGCCGAACAGCATCGCCGTGTTCTCCCGGAAGAACAGCGGGTTCTGCACGCCGGCGTAGCCGGTGGCCATCGACCGCTTGAACACGATCACCTGCTTCGCCTTCCACACCTCGAGGACGGGCATGCCGGCGATCGGCGAGCCCGGGTCCTCCAGCGCGGCGGGGTTCACGGTGTCGTTCGCGCCGATGACCAGGACGACGTCGGTCGAGGCCAGGTCGTCGTTGATCTCGTCCATCTCGAGGACGATGTCGTACGGCACCTTGGCCTCGGCGAGCAGCACGTTCATGTGCCCGGGCAGCCGGCCCGCGACGGGGTGCACGCCGAACCGGACCTCGACGCCCGCAGCGCGGAGCCGGGCGACCAGGTCGGCGACCGGGTACTGCGCCTTGGCGACGGCCATGCCGTAGCCCGGGGTGATGACGACGCTCGACGCGGACTTGAGCAGCTCCGCGACCTCGGCGGCCTGGATCTCGCGATGGTCCCCGACCTCGGCCGACCCCGAGGAGACGACGGTCCCGCCCTCGGTGCCGAAGCCGCCGAGGATCACGCTGACGAACGACCGGTTCATCGCGCGGCACATGATGTACGACAGGATCGCGCCGGAGGAGCCGACGAGGGCGCCGGTGACGATCAGCAGGTCGTTGTCCAGCATGAAGCCCGCGGCGGCCGCGGCCCACCCGGAGTACGAGTTGAGCATCGACACGACGACCGGCATGTCGCCGCCGCCGATCGCGGCCACGAGGTGCCAGCCGAGCGCGAGCGCGACGACGGTCATGAGCAGCAGCGGCACCAGCGACGGCGACGTCAGGAACCAGCCCAGCGCCCCGGCGGATGCCACGAGGGCACCGAGGTTCAGCCAGTTGCGGCCCGGCAGCGTCAGCGGCGCGGACGACATCTTCGCCGACAGCTTGAGGTAGGCGACGATCGAGCCGGTGAACGTCACGGCGCCGATGAGCACGCCGAGGAACACCTCGACGAGGTGCACCGCGTCGGCGTGCGTCTCGGTCAGGTAGGAGTTGAACCCGACCAGGACGGCAGCGGCGCCGACGAACGAGTGCAGCATCGCGATCATCTCGGGCATCTGCGTCATCTCGACGGAGCGGGCCCGCCAGGTGCCGACGGCGATGCCGATGATCAGCACCAGCGCGATGAGCAGCAGGGTGACGAGCGGGCTGCGCTCGGAGACGTCGACGCTGAGCAGGACGGTGGCGACCAGCGCGAGGGCCATGCCGACCATGCCGAGCAGGTTGCCGCGGCGGGCGGTCTCCTGCTTCGACAGCCCGGCGAGGCTGAGGACGAACAGGACGGCGGCGACGAGGTACACGCCCTGGGCTGCGGAGGTGAGCATCTCAGGCCTCCTCCTTCCGGAACATCCCGATCATCCGGTAGGCCACCAGGAAGCCACCGAAGATGTTGATGGCGGCGACCGCCGCCGCGGCGAACGCGAGCGCGGAGACGACCCAGCTGTCGCTGCCGATCTGCAGCAGCGCGCCGACCAGGATGATCCCGGAGATCGCGTTGGTCTGGGCCATCAGCGGCGTGTGCAGCGAGTGGCTGACGTTCGAGATGACGTAGTAGCCGACGAACACCGCGAGCACGAACACCGTGAAGTGCCCCGCGAACGCGGCCGGCGAGAACGTGATCGCCAGCGCGAGCAGCACGGCGCCGAGGGCCAGGCCGGTCATCTGGCGCTGCCCGCGGCGGCGCGCGGCCTCCCGGGCGAGCCGGGCCTGCTCGGCGGGGTCGACCGGCGTCACGGCCGGGGCGGGTTCCGCGGCCGGCGCCGCCGAGACCTGCACGGGCGGCGGCGGCCACAGCACCTCCCCCGCCCGCGTGACGGCCATGCCGCGCTGCACCGGGTCGTCGAGGTCGAGGACCAGCGCCCCGTCCTTGCCCGGGGTGAGCAGCGTGAGCAGGTTGACGACGTTGGTGCCGAACAGCTGCGACGTGTGCCGCGCCATCCGGCTGGTGAGGTCCGTGTAGCCGAGGATCGTCACGCCGTTCGCGGTGACGACCTTCTCCCCCGGCACGGTGAGCTCGCAGTTGCCGCCGCCCGACGCGGCCAGGTCGACGATCACGGACCCGGGGCGCATCGCGGCGACCATCTCCGCGCTGATCGTGCGCGGCGCGGTGCCGCGGACCAGGGCCGTGGTGATGACGATGTCGGCCTGGGCCGTCTCCGCGGCGTACATCTCGGCGGTCAGCCGCTCCTGCTCGGCGGTGAGCTCACGGGCGTAGCCGTCGGCGCTCACCTCCTGCTGGGCCGCGGCGGCCTGCACGAAGGACGCGCCCATCGACTCGATCTGCTCGCCGACCTCGGGCCGGACGTCGTAGGCGCGGACCTGCGCGCCGAGGCTGCCGGCCGCGCCGATGGCCGCGAGCCCGGCGACGCCCGCGCCGATGACGAACACGGTGGCGGGCGGGGTCTTGCCGGCGGCCGTCACCTGGCCGGTGAACATGCCGCCGAACTCCTCGGCGGCCTCGATGACCGCGCGGTAGCCGGCGACGTTCGACATCGTGCTGAGCACGTCGAGCGCCTGGGCGCGGGACACGCGCGGCACGGCGTCGAGGGCCAGCGCCGTGACGCCGCGGGCGGCCAGCGCCGCGACCCGCTCGGGGTGCGCCGCGGGCGCGAGCATCGACACCAGCGTGGCGCCGGGGGTCAGGGCGGCGACCTGCGCGTCGGCCGGGGCGTTCACCGTGGTCACCACGTCGCTCGCCCAGACCTCGGCCGCGTCGCCGAGGGCCGCGCCGGCCTCCGCGTACGCGGCGTCGGGGAAGCTCGCGGCCTCGCCCGCGCCGTGCTCGACGACCACCTCGTAGCCCAGCTTCGCCAGCCGGCCCACGGTGGCGGGCGTGGCGGCCACGAGCCGCTCGCCCGGCCGGGCCTCCTTCGGGACGCCGATCCGCATCGACCCCTCCTCGTCCGGTGTCGCGGTGCGCCCGCCCTCGCCGGGCGTGGGGCACCGGGCCGCGGGTGCACCGCCAGCCTCGCCCATCCTGGTGCCCGGGGCCCGCCGGCGTCCCGGACCTTCGGCCCGGCGCGCCCCCGGCGCGGCCCGGTCCGGCCTCAGCCCTGCTCGGCCGCCCGCAGCTCCCGCTCCCACGCCGCCGTCGCGCGGCGGAGCTCGCCCTCCGCGTCGAGGCCGGCCGCGCGGGCCTCCTGCACCAGGGCGAGCAGTCGCGCGCCGAGGTCGCCGGGGGCCTCGGGTCCGCCGGGGGCCGGTGCGGGCGCGACAGCGGCCAGCCCGGACCGCTCGGCCCGCGAGGCCACCTTCTGCGCCCGGGCCAGCGCGCCCATCGCGAGCGGCACGCCGTCGAGCACGGACTCCCGCTGCTTCTCCTCGCGCTTGATCGCGTCCCACTGCCGGTTCACGCCGTCGGCGTCCGCGACCTCGGCGGTGCCGAAGACGTGCGGGTGCCGCCGGACGAGCTTCGCGACCAGGTCGGCCGCGACGTCGTCGACGTCGAACGGCCCGGCCGGGTCCTCCTGGGCGATCCGGGCGTGGAACACCACCTGCAGCAGCAGGTCCCCGAGCTCCTCGCGCAGGTGCGCGCGGTCCCCGCCCTCGACGGCCTCCGCGACCTCGTACGCCTCCTCGAGCACGTACGGCACGAGGGAGGCTTGCGTCTGCTCGGCGTCCCACGGGCAGCCGCCCGGGGAGCGCAGCCGTTCCATCACCGCGACGAGCCGGCGCAGCGGGTCCGCGACGGCGGTGGGGTCCGCCGCGGCGGTGGGGTCCGCCGCGGCCTCGGCGCGGGCGTCGGTCACGGGGCCGGGGTCGGCGCGGCCCCGTCGGCGGACACGATCCACGGGTACGCGGTCGTGCCGACGGTGCCGAGGTCGTCCGCGGTGCCGAACCGGGGGTTCACGGTGAAGTCGAGGGCCCCGAGGTCCTCCTGCAGCGACGCGAGCAGCGTGTCGGCGTCGCTCGCGCCCTGCAGCCCCTGGATCTCCAGCAGGTACCGCATGACCGCGACCGAGGCCGGCGAGAAGTCCTGGGCCGGGGCGCCCGCGGCCTCGACCTGCTGGTCGAGGGCGTCGGCGGCCTGCTCGTCGGACACCGCGACGCCCGCGTCGGACGCCGCGGCGGCGACCGTCGGCTCCTGGATGAGCACGCCGAGGATCGCGGACGCCGAGACGCCCTGCAGCACGGGGGCGAGCTCCTGGGTCGCGGTCTCGACCTCGGACGTCGGGATCGACCGGCCCTCGACCACGGCCGCCGCGCCGGGGCGACCGCCGCCGCACGCCGCGAGCACGCCCGCCACCGCCAGCACCCCGACGGCGGACACCGTCCGCCGGACCGTCTTCCGCGTCACCGCACACCTGGCCTCTCGTCGCTCTCCGTCGCCCGACCGGGCCCATCGTAGGGGCCGGTCCTGGGCTCGGGGCCAGGACCGGCCCGGACGCGCTGCCGACGCGAGGGGGCGGGCGGGGGCGCCGGCCGGCTCAGCGTGCCGCCGTGCCCACCCCCGCCGCCGCGGACACGTCGCCGAGCACGACCGCGTCGATCAGCTGCCTCGCCCAGGACATGACCGCCTCGCCGTGCAGCGGCTTGCCGCCGATCCGGGCCGTCATCGGGAACGGCACCAGGACGGTGCGCAGCGCGGGCTTGAGCACCGAGCCGGGGTACAGCCGCTTGAGCCGCAGCTGCGCCGACTCGGGCAGGTCGACCGGCGCGAACCGCACGAACTTGCCCTGCGCGGTGACGTCGGTGAGGCCGGCGGTGCGCGCGTGCAGCCGGAACCGGGCGACCGCGAACAGGTTGGTCACGGGCTCCGGGATCGGGCCGTACCGGTCGATCAGCTCCGCCGAGATCTCCTCGAGCGCCGCCTCCTCCCCCGCCGCCGCGAGCTTGCGGTACGCCTCCAGGCGCAGCCGCTCGTGCGCGATGTAGTCGTGCGGGATGTGCGCGTCGACGGGCAGCTCGACCGTGACGTCGGGCAGCTCCTCGGGCTGGTCGCCGCGGTAGGACGCGACGGCCTCGCCGACCATCCGGATGTAGAGGTCGAAGCCGACGCCCTCGATGTGCCCCGACTGCTCGCCGCCGAGCATGTTGCCCGCGCCGCGGATCTCCAGGTCCTTCATCGCGACGGCCATGCCCGCCCCGAGGTCGGTGTTCGCGGCGATCGTCTGCAGCCGGTCGTGCGCGGTCTCGGTGAGCGGCTTCTCCGGCGGGTACAGGAAGTACGCGTACGCCCGCTCCCGCCCGCGGCCGACGCGCCCGCGCAGCTGGTGCAGCTGGGACAGGCCGAGCCGGTCGGCGCGCTCCAGGATCAGCGTGTTGGCGTTGGAGATGTCGAGGCCGGTCTCGACGATCGTCGTGCACACCAGGACGTCGAACCGCTTCTCCCAGAAGTCGACGATCACCTGCTCCAGCTGGTGCTCGTTCATCTTGCCGTGGGCGACCGCGATCCGGGCCTCAGGCACCAGCTCGTTGAGCCGGGCCGCGGTGCGCTCGATCGACTCGACCTTGTTGTGCACGTAGAACACCTGGCCCTCGCGCAGCAGCTCGCGGCGGATGGCGGCGGAGATCTGCTTCTCCTCCCAGGCGCCGACGAAGGTCAGCACCGGGTGCCGCTCCTCCGGCGGGGTCGCGAGGGTCGACATCTCGCGGATGCCGGTCACCGCCATCTCGAGCGTGCGCGGGATCGGGGTCGCCGACATCGCGAGCACGTCGACGTTGGTGCGCAGCGCCTTGAGCGTCTCCTTGTGCTCGACGCCGAACCGCTGCTCCTCGTCGATGATGACCAGGCCCAGGTCCTTGAACCGCACCTCGCCCGTGATGAGCCGGTGCGTGCCGATGACGACGTCGATGCTGCCGTCGCGCAGGCCGTCGACGACCGCCTCGGACTCCGCCTTGGCCTGGAACCGCGACAGCGCCTTCACGGTGACCGGGAACCCGGCGTACCGCTCGGCGAACGTGTCGAGGTGCTGCTGCACGAGCAGCGTGGTCGGCACGAGGACCGCGACCTGCTTGCCGTCCTGCACGGCCTTGAAGGCCGCGCGCACCGCGATCTCGGTCTTGCCGTAGCCGACGTCGCCGCAGATGAGCCGGTCCATGGGGACCGACTTCTCCATGTCGGCCTTGACCTCGTCGATGGTGGCGAGCTGGTCCGGGGTCTCGACGTACGCGAACGCGTCCTCGAGCTCGCGCTGCCACGGGGTGTCCGGGCTGAACGCGTGCCCGGCCGTCGCCTGGCGCGCCGAGTACAGCCGGATGAGCTCGCCGGCGATCTCCTTGACCGCCTTGCGGGCGCGGCCCTTGGTCTTGGCCCAGTCGGAGCCGCCCATCTTGTTGAGGCTGGGCGCCTCGCCGCCGACGTACTTGGTCACCTGGTCGAGCTGGTCGGTCGGCACGAACAGCCGGTCGCCCGGCTGGCCCCGCTTGGACGACGCGTACTCGACCACCATGTACTCGCGGGTGGCCGCGGCCGCACCGGTGCCGATCGTGCGGGACACCAGCTCGACGAACCGGCCGACGCCGTGCTGCTCGTGCACGACGAAGTCGCCCGGGCGCAGCTGCAGCGGGTCGACCACGTTGCGGCGGCGGCTCGGCATCTTGCGCATGTCGCGGGTGGACGAGCCGGGTCGGCCCGTGAGGTCGGACTCGGAGAACACCGCGAGCCGCAGGTCCTCGGACACGAAGCCCGGGCCGACCTGCGCGGGCATGACGAGGACGACGCCGCCCTCGAGGTCGCCCTCGAGCGCCGGGACCAGCCGGGCGGGCACGTCGGCGGCGCGCAGCTGCTCGGCCATGCGCTGCGCGGGGCCGTGGCCCTCGGTCGCGAGCAGCAGCCGCCAGCCGTCCTGCTGCAGCCGGCGGACGTCGGCCACGGCGCGGTCGACCTCGCCGCGGTACCGCTCGACGTCCCGGGCGGCGACCACGACGGTCTCGACGCCGTCGTCGGCGCTGCGGAGCGCGTCCGGGTCGGCGGTGCCCTCGGCGGCGTCCGCGTCGAGCGTGAAGGGGCTCAGCGTCCACCAGCCCAGGCCGCGCACGGCGGCGAGCGCCCGCACCTCGGCGAACGACGCGAACGAGGCGGCGGACAGGTCGAGCGGGGTCGCGGCGCCGGCCGCGGCGGACGTCCAGGCGGCCTGCAGGAACTCCTCGGTGGTGGCGACGAGGTCGTGCGCGCGACGCCGGACCCGCTCGGGGTCGGCCAGCACGAGCAGCGCGTCGTCCGGCACCAGGTCGAGCACGGGGACCATCTCGCCGACGAGCGCCGGGGCCAGCGACTCCATGCCCTCGACGGCGATGCCCTGCGCGAGCTTGTCGAGCATGTCGACCGCCCCGGGCAGCCGCTCCACCAGGGACGCAGCACGCTCGCGCACCTCGTCGGTCAGCAGGATCTCCCGGCACGGCGGCGCCCACAGGCCGTGGCCCGCGACCTCGAGGCTGCGCTGGTCGGCGACGGAGAACCAGCGGATCTCCTCGACGTCCTCGCCCCAGAACTCGATGCGCAGCGGGTGGTCCTCGGTCGGCGGGAACACGTCGAGGATGCCGCCGCGCACGGCGAACTCCCCGCGGCGCTCGACCATGTCGACCCGGCTGTAGGCGGCGGCCACCAGGCGCTCGGCGACCTCGGACAGGTCGGCCCGCTCCCCCACGTTCAGCGACACGGGCACGAGCTCGCCCAGCCCGGCGACGACCGGCTGCAGCAGCGCGCGCACCGGCATGACGAGGACCCGGATCGGGCCGGTGTGGCCGGGCTCCGGGTCGGGGTGCGCCAGGCGGCGGAACACGGCGAGCCGGCGCGCGACGGTGTCGCTGCGGGGCGAGAGCCGCTCGTGCGGCAGCGTCTCCCAGGACGGCAGGACCGCGACGTCGTCGTCCGGCAGGTAGCAGCGCAGCGCGGCGGCGGTCTCGTCGGCGTCGCGGCCGGTGGCGGTGACGACGACGAGGGGGCGGCCGGGGCGCGCGGCGCCGGGGGCGGCCTCGGCGCGGGCGCCCGCGAGGGCGGCCAGCAGCGGCGGGCGGATGCCGGCGGGCCCGACGACGTCGACCTCGCCGCGGGACGGGACGAGGGAGACGGCGCGCGCGACGGCGGGGTCGGTGAGGAGGACGGGCAGCAGTCCGGCGACGTTCATGGGTTCCTTCCGGGGGTGCCGGCGGCAGGGCGCGGTCAGCACGAGAACCCCGGATCCGCAGGACCCGGGGTGCGGTCACCACTCTACGAGCGACCACCGACACACTCACCCTGACGGCGGCACCCCTCTTGACACGTTCTGCACCCTTTGTCCTAATTTGCACTTCAACTAGAGGCCTGACGCGGGGCTCCCGCGCAGCCGCGACCAGCCCCGGCCGACGACTGCAACCCGGGAGGGCGACATGGGTACCGCGCACGGCGGCGACCGCCTCCCCGTCCTGTGGAGCCTCAACGGCCTGCGGGCGGTCGGCGCGCTGCTCGTGATGCTCTACCACGTGAACTCCTGGAACCTGCAGGTCGTCCGGGGGTCCAGCGCGTTCTACACGGGCGTCGGGCTGTTCTTCGTGCTCTCCGGCTTCGTGCTCACCTGGACCGCGCAGCCCGGGACGACGCTCGGGGCGTTCTACACCCGCCGGCTCGCCCGGATCCTGCCGAACCACCTCACGGCGTTCGCGATCGGGCTCGCGGTGACGGTGCTCGTGGTGGGCGCCACGGTCGACCCGGGCACGCTGCTGGCGGGGATGTTCCTCGTCCAGGCGTGGTCGCCGGACGGCCAGGTCGTGTTCGCCGTGAACGGCGTCGCCTGGTCGCTGTCCTGCGAGATCGCGTTCTACGCCGCCTTCCCGGCCCTGCTGTGGGCGCTGCGCCGGATGCAGCCGCGCACGCGGGTCCTCGTCGCCGGGGCCGCGCTCGCCGCGCCGGTCGCCGTCGCGCTGGTCTGGCCGTCCCTCATCCCGCTGCTGTTCCACCTGCCGCCCGCCCGGCTCCCGGAGTTCCTGCTCGGCATGGTCACGGCGCTGGCGGTGCGCGAGGGCTGGCGGCCCCGGGTCCCGGCCTGGGCGCTGCTCGCCGTGCTCGCCGCGTGCGTGCTCGGCGCCGCCGCCGTCGACGTCCACCCCACGGTGCTCACCGCGGTGCTGGCCGCGATCTTCGCGCCGCTCGCCGCGGGCTGCGCGTGGGGCGACATCGACGGGCGCAACCGCTGGGCGCTGCACCCGGCGGTGAAGCTGGGCGGGGCGCTGTCGTTCTCGTTCTACCTGCTGCACGAGCTGGTCATCAAGGTCGTCGTGGCGACGCCCGTGCGCGGGCCCGCCGCGATCGGGATCGTGCTGGTGGTCTCGGCGGGCCTCGCGTTCCTGCTGTGGCGCGGCGTCGAGCTGCCGGCCCGCGCCCGGATCCTCGCGGCGCTCCCCGCGCCCGCGCCGCGGCTCGGGGCGGCCCCGCCGCCGCACGCGCCCGGCGGACGACGGGCACGGCACAGCCGGGCGCGCGAGGTGGCGTGGTCGTTCCCGCTCACGCCGGCGGCCGGGACCGCGGCTGTGGCGGTGGCGGCGGGCTCGGTGGCCGCAGGCTCGGTGGCCGCGGGCTCCGTGGAGGCGGGCTCGGTCGCGGCGGACCCGCGCCAGGCGGTGCCGGTCAGCGCCCCGGTCCCGAGCGCGCAGCACATGGTCACCCACCTCGGGAGCCCACCACGGTCCGCGGCGCCCGGGCAGGGCGCCCCCGCGACGACCCCCGGGTACGTCGCGACGGCCCACGGTCTCGCGCTGACGGACGTGCCGCGCGCGCTGGAGCCGGCACCGGCGCACGCCGCGATCGCCGCCGGCCCCGCGTCCGCCGAGGGCGCCGTCGGTGCCGCGGCGCTGGTGGCGGTGGCCGCCATGGCCGCCGCGGGACGCCCCGCCGAGGGGCAGTCCGACCACGCGGCCTGGTCGCGGGACGCGCGCACCGTCGCGGGTCGACCGCCGGCGGACGACGCAGCGGCGTGGGCGGCGCCGGAGCCGCCGGCGGGACAGCGCGCTGCGGCCGACGGCGCC
>NZ_JAHVCI010000086.1:0-11810 GCF_019265565.1 Cellulomonas sp. PS-H5 | reverse complement strand
GGTCTCGGGGGCGGCGACGGTGGCGACCGCGGTGTGCCCGGCGAGGGCCGGCGCGGCGGCGGCCGGGGCGGGCGCGGCGGAGCCGGCCGCCAGCGGGGCGTGCCCGGCGACCGCGTGCACGGGCTCGCCGTGCGCACCGCCGGGGTCCGTGGCGTGGTCGCGCTGCGTCGGGAAGCCGCCGCGGTCGACGACGTCCACCGGCGCCGTGTCGGCGATCAGGCCGAGCTCGGCCTCGAGCGTGCCCGGCTGCGGGCTCTCCTCCGCGCCGCCCTGACCCGGGTCGCCGCCGGCGTACGCACCGGCGCGGGTGCCCCAGCCGGAGGCGTGCGCCATGCGGAGGAAGCCGAGCAGCCGGACCGGCATGAGGAAGAACGTCGAGACGATGATGAAGATCGGCAGCCGGAAGAAGTCGCTCGGGACCTCCTGCAGGTGCCGGATCTGCCGGATCGCCATCGACAGCACCGAGGACACGACCATCAGGGCGATGACCCAGAACCAGCCGGCTTGGGCGCCGTAGGTCTCGAGCATCGCCTCGTAGAGGTTGACGCCCGTGCCGCTCACCGAGCGGTAGACCCAGCCCGCGATCGTCCCGACGAGCAGGAACGGCAGCAGGATGTCGGTCAGGAAGAAGATCGCCAGGATCGGCGCGTGCCCGAGCATCCAGGGCAGCATCCGCAGCGTGTTGTACTGCGACCCGCGGGCCCAGCGGAGCTGCTGCTTGAACAGCTTCTTCACCTGCAGCGGGGCGTCGGTGTAGACGAGGCTCGTGTGCTGGTAGACGGTCCGGTAGCCCTGCTTGAGGGTGAGGTTCGTCAGCGTGCGGTCGTCGGAGACCTCGAGGAAGACGCCCATGAACCGCTGGGTCATGAAGTCGTCCATGACGTCGATGAGGATGTGCCGGCGGAACGCGATCGTGCGGCCCGGGAGGCAGCCGACCTGGCCGAGCACCGACTGCGCGGGCATCGAGTAGAGCGAGCGCGAGTTCTCCAGCCAGTCCGCCCAGCGGGTGATCCAGGAGCGGGTCGGCTCGAGGATGCGCTGGCGGGTGGTGACGCCGCCGACGTTCGCGTCCTTGAACGGCTTGATCAGCTCGGGCAGCGTGCCCGGCGTCCACACCGTGTCCGAGTCGAGCAGCACGGTGATGTCGTACTTCGACATCTCGGTGCCGATCTTCACGGCGTTGCGCTTGCCCGGGATCGGGGTGTGCACCCAGCGGACCAGCGGCGCGAACTCCTCGCAGACCGCCTCGAGCCCGGGGTTGCGCGCGCCGTTGATGACGACGATGACCTCGTCGGGGCGCTGCTCGGTGACGCGGGTCAGCACGTCGCGGAAGAGGTCGAGCGGCTCGTCGACCACGGGGACGATCACGCTCGTCGTCTCGTGGTGCTCCTCGGTCCACGGGCGGTACCGGCGGGACAGGCCCACCTTGAGCAGCCACAGGGCCCAGACGAGCCCGGAGAAGATCGTGAACAGGTACAGCTCGGCTTGCTCGTCGAGCATGTGCCGGATCTGCAGGATGAAGATGAACATCGCTCACCTCGGCGTCGGTCGGGAGGGTGCCGGCGGCGACGGTGACGCGGCGGAGAACGGGGTCGGGATGCGCTGTCCCGGTCGGGAGGCGTCGGCCTCTGTGACTGGAGTGGGGGGCAGACGAGGACGTGGTGTCACCCGTTCGGACGGGCGGCGACGAGACGATCGGGTGGAGTCTGTGCGCCGGTAGAGCTCCCGGCCTCGAGTGGGCCCAGCGTGTTGGACGGGGTGGGCGTCGCGCAACTCGCGCCCGGCAATTCGGGCATGGTTTGTGAGATGGATCACAGCAAGAGTGTCCGGATTGCCCGTAAATGCGCAGATCACAGTCGTGCAAGTCGGACATGTCCGGAACCGGGAAGCGCTTCAACGGCGCCGCAGGTCAGCGCGCGTGTCGCGCGTTGCGCGGATGTGTCGTACGGGAGTCGGCTGCGTGAAGCCGGTCACAACGCGTGGTGACGACGGTCAGAGTCACGCCCTGCTATGACACGACGTCACCCGGACGGTCGAGCGTCGGATCGCCGCGTGATGACGCGGGTCGGCGGCGTCCCCCGTCCCCGCGCGGCGGCCCGTGGCGTCTCCCTGTGTGCCGGCTGCCCGCGCGCCAGGCGCGCCGGCGATCGTGGCCCGCGTCCCAGCGCGCCGGCCGCGCACGCCTCCCCGCCCCGGGTCGACGCGCAGAGTTGAGCGGAATAGGCTCAACTTGCTCGGCGTTGCACCGGATGTCCCGCGCGGAGCCGCGGGGCGACACGCACGCACGACCACGCGCGCGGCCGGCCGGCCGCGCGCGACCCGGACGCACGGAGGGGACGTTGGACGCGAAGCTCACCACCAAGTCGCAGGAGGCGATCGGCGACGCCATCCAGCAGGCGGCGGCCGCGGGCAACCCGCAGCTGGAGCCCGCCCACCTGCTGAACGCGCTGCTCGGCCAGGAGGGCGGCGTGGCGAACGGCCTGCTCGACGCCGTGGGCGCCGACCGCCAGGCGCTTGGCCGCGCGGTGCGCGCGATCCTGGTGAACCTGCCCGCCGCGAGCGGCTCGTCCGTGGCGCAGCCGACCGCCTCCCGGGCCACCGCGTCCGCGATCGAGGCGGCGTCGGCCGAGGCGCGCACCCTGGGCGACGACTACGTGTCCACGGAGCACCTGCTGCTCGGGCTCGCAGCCGGGCAGACCGGCGTCGCCGACGCGCTGCGCGCCCAGGGCGCGTCCCGCGACGCGCTCGCCGCCGCGCTGCCGTCGGTCCGCGGCTCCGCCCGGGTCACCAGCCCGAACCCCGAGGGCACCTACAGGGCGCTCGAGCAGTACGGCGTCGACCTCACGCAGCGCGCCCGCGACGGGAAGCTCGACCCGGTGATCGGCCGGGACGCCGAGATCCGCCGCGTGATCCAGGTGCTGTCCCGCCGGACGAAGAACAACCCGGTGCTGATCGGCGAGCCCGGCGTCGGCAAGACTGCCGTCGTCGAGGGCCTGGCCCAGCGCATCGTCGCCGGGGACGTCCCGGAGTCGCTGCGCGGCAAGCGCCTGGTCTCGCTCGACCTGGCGGCGATGGTCGCCGGCGCGAAGTACCGCGGCGAGTTCGAGGAGCGGCTGAAGGCGGTCCTGGAGGAGATCACCTCCTCCGAGGGCGAGGTCGTCACGTTCATCGACGAGCTGCACACGGTCGTCGGCGCGGGCGCCGGCGGCGAGGGGGCGATGGACGCGGGCAACATGCTCAAGCCGATGCTCGCCCGCGGCGAGCTGCGCCTGGTCGGCGCCACGACCCTCGACGAGTACCGCGAGCGGATCGAGAAGGACCCCGCCCTGGAGCGCCGGTTCCAGCAGGTGTTCGTCGGCGAGCCGTCCGTGGAGGACACCGTCGCGATCCTGCGCGGGCTCAAGGAGCGGTACGAGGCGCACCACAAGGTGACGATCGCGGACGCCGCGCTGGTCGCCGCCGCCACGCTGTCCGACCGGTACATCACCGGCCGCCAGCTCCCGGACAAGGCGATCGACCTGGTCGACGAGGCCGCGTCCCGGCTGCGGATGGAGCTCGACTCCTCCCCGGTCGAGATCGACGAGCTGCAGCGCGCCGTCACCCGGCTGGAGATGGAGGAGGTCGTGCTGTCCGAGGCGGACGACCCGGCCTCCCGCGAGCGGCTGGAGAAGCTGCGCGCGGACCTCGCCGACCGCCGCGAGGAGCTCGCCGGGCTCACCGCGCGCTGGGAGAAGGAGAAGGCCGGCCACAACCTGGTCGGCGATCTCAAGGCGCGCCTGGACGACCTGCGCTCGACCGCGGACCGGCTGCTGCGCGAGGGCGACCTCGCCGCCGCGGCGCGGCTCCAGTACGGCGAGATCCCGGCCGTCGAGAAGGAGATCGCCGAGGCGGAGGCGAGCGAGCGCGAGGCCGACGCCGCGGCCGCCGAGGCGCAGGCGCCGATGATCGCCGACAAGGTCGGTCCGGACGAGATCGCCGAGGTCGTCGCCATGTGGACCGGCATCCCCGCCGGGCGGCTGCTCGAGGGGGAGACCGCGAAGCTGCTCCGGATGGAGGAGGTCATCGGCGAGCGGCTCATCGGGCAGTCCGCCGCGGTCGCCGCGGTGTCGGACGCCGTGCGGCGGTCCCGCGCGGGCATCGCCGACCCCGACCGGCCGACCGGGTCGTTCCTGTTCCTCGGCCCGACCGGCGTCGGCAAGACCGAGCTGGCCAAGGCGCTCGCGGACTTCCTGTTCGACGACGAGCGCGCCATGGTGCGGATCGACATGTCCGAGTACGCCGAGCGGCACTCCGTCGCCCGCCTGATCGGCGCGCCCCCGGGCTACGTCGGCTACGAGGAGGGCGGCCAGCTCACCGAGGCCGTCCGGCGGCGCCCGTACTCCGTGCTGCTGCTGGACGAGGTCGAGAAGGCGCACCCCGAGGTGTTCGACATCCTGCTGCAGGTGCTCGACGACGGCCGGCTCACCGACGGCCAGGGGCGCACGGTCGACTTCCGGAACGTCATCCTCGTGCTGACGTCGAACCTCGGCTCGCAGCACCTGGTCGACCCGCTGCTCGACCCCGAGCAGCGGAAGGCCGGGGTCATGGACGCCGTGCGTGCGGCGTTCAAGCCGGAGTTCCTCAACCGGCTCGACGACATCGTGCTGTTCGACCCGCTGTCGCTCGAGGAGATCGGCCGGATCGTCGACCTGCAGGTGGCCGCGCTCGCGGCCCGGCTGCGGGACCGGCGGCTCGCGCTGGACGTCGAGCCCGCGGCGCGCGAGTGGCTGGCGATCGAGGGCTTCGACCCGGCGTACGGCGCCCGGCCGCTGCGCCGGCTCGTGCAGCGCGAGATCGGCGACCGGCTGGCCCGGCTGCTGCTCGCGGGCGAGGTCCGGGACGGCGATACGGTCCGCGTCACGCGCGCCGCGGACGGCGGGCTGGAGCTGACCCGGGGCTGACCGCGCTCGGCGCGGACGACCGCGCTCGGCGCGGACGACCGCGCTCGGCGCGGCGTGTCCGTGATGTCCGGTGTGCGAGGTGTGCAGGACCTGTGCGCCTCGCACGCCCGACCGCCGTCCTCGCAGGCCGCGGGCGAGGTCGCGTGCGACGATCGACCGCGATGAACGCGACCCTCGCCCTGGCCGCCGGCGTCCCTGCCGCCTCCGACGCCGCGCCCGAGCTCACGGGCCTGGCCGGCTGGGTGGTGGGCGTGATCGAGGCGCTCGGCCCGGCCGGGGTGGGCCTGGTCGTCGCGCTGGAGAACCTGTTCCCGCCGATCCCGTCCGAGGTCGTGCTGCCCGTCGCCGGCTACGTCGCCAGCCAGGGGCAGATGAACCTGGCCTGGGCGATCGTCGCCGCCACGCTCGGTGCGGTCGCGGGCGCCTGGATCCTGTACGGGCTCGGCGCGTGGTTCGGTCGCGCGCGGCTGCGCCGCTGGCTCGAGCGCATCCCGCTGATGGAGGTCGAGGACCTCGACAAGGCCGAGGCCTGGTTCGACCGGCACGGCGGCGCGGCGGTGCTCATCGGGCGGTGCGTGCCGATCGTCCGCTCGCTCGTCTCGATCCCCGCCGGCCTGGAGCGGATGCCGCAGGTCCGGTTCCTGCTGTACACGGCGATCGGCAGCGCCGTCTGGAACAGCCTGCTCATCGTGGGCGGCTACGTGCTCGGCTCGCAGTGGCAGGACGTCGGGCACTACTCCGACTACATCAACTACGCCGTGTACGCGGCGATCGTGATCGTCGTCGTGCGGTTCGTCTGGACCCGCCTGCGCCGCCGCCGCGCCGCCGCGCGGGGCTGACCGCGCTCAGGCGAACAGCGCCCCGACCCGCGACGCGTACAGGTCCTCGCCCTTCAGCCGGCTCGTGGCCGCGGCCCCGACCACCCGGCGGACGCCGTCCTCGCCGACGAGCTGCGACGCGCCACCCGAGCGGCCGAGCGGCAGCAGGATCCGCTCCGGGGCCGGGTGGTAGGTCGCGGCGGGCTCCCGGCCCTCGACCAGCGCCGTGATGTTCGCCGCCACGACCTCGGCGTGCGCCCGCGCCGCCGACGCGCGCTTGGACTCCGGCACGTCCGTGATGTCGCCGACCGCGAACACCGTCGGGTGCCCGGTGAGCGCGAGCGTGTCGTCCACCCGGACCTCGCCCAGCCCGTTGCGCGCACCCAGCAGGTCGCCCGCCAGGTAGTCGCTCGCCGGCAGGTTGCCGTAGCAGCGGAACCACATCTGCGCCTCGACCCGGACGCCCGCCTCGGTCTCCACGACGAACGGCTCGTGCACTCCGACGTCCGACGGCGGCAGGTAGCCCAGACGGGAGCCCAGCACCAGCTCCACGCGGTCGGCGAGCTGCGCACGTACCACCTCGCGCAGCTCGGGCAGGTAGTCGTCGGTGGTGAGCACGTCGTCCGCCTGGTCGACCACCGTGATCCACAGGTGCGGGTAGGCGTCCAGCAGCTCGCCGACCAGCTCCAGGCCCACCGCGCCGGCGCCGACCACGAGGACGCGCTGCGCGCGCGCGAGCCCCTCGCGCATCCGGGCGAGCCGCGCCTGCGCGACCGCCGTCTCCGACTCGATGAACTTGGCCGGGAACGGGTAGGCGGTGCCCGTCGCGAGCACCAGGTAGTCCGCGTCCAGGGTGGTGCCGTCCGCCAGCCGCACCTGCGAGGAGGTGGCCCGCTCCACCCGCTGCCGCAGCACCAGGCCCCGGTCCAGCAGCCGCTCGTAGCCGAAGAACACGCGGTCCTCCCACGACGGGTCGACCGCCGCGCGCAGCGCCGCCGCCGCGTGCACGAACGCGTCCTTCGGGTCCACGAGGACGACGTCGGCGACGCCGTCCAGCAGCGAGGCGACCTGCGTCCCGCCGTACCCGCCACCGACCACGACGACCCGCGGTGCTGCCATGTCCGAACCCCTCTCGCCCCGACGCGACCGCCGGACGCGGCCCCGTGCCCTCGAGCCTGCCACCGCCGTCGCGGCGCGGGCTGGGACGCAGGACCCGCCCGCGCCGTGACGTGCGCGACGTCGCCCGCGCAGGTCCGTCCCGCCGCGCGGTCCCCTCTGCCGAGAGGGCAACTCTCGGCTGTGCGAGTGGGGCCGCGGACAGCCGAGAGTTGCCATCTCGGCGGGCAGGGCGGCGCGGGCGGGCAGGGCGGCGCGGCGAGGGCGGCGGCCCGGACGCGTCGCAGGCCCGCCGCGCGAGGTGCGCGACGGGCCTGCGGGCGGGTGCGGCGAGCGGCGCCGCCGGGGTCAGGCCGCGGCCCGCGCCACCAGCGCGTCCAGGCCGTCCAGGTCGAAGCCGCCCATGCCGAAGCTCGCGACGACGCGCATCGGCATGTCGCCCATCATCGCCAGCATCGTCGGGTCGAGCGCCGCGGTCGCCTCGCCGAAGGCGGCGCCGAGCAGCTCGGCGCCCCGCGGGTGGGCCAGCCACTCGTTGACCGTGGCGTCCGCCGAGAGCGTCCCGTGCAGGGACTCGCCGGTGACCGTCACCTCGGCCGTGCCGCGGATGTCGCGGGACGACGCGCCGACCTCGACCACGGTGCGCCCGCCCCCGACGGCCCAGCGGCGCAGCGCCGGGTGCCAGTACGACAGGTCGCGGGCGTCGAGCGTGAACTGCAGCGTGCGGGACTCGCCCGGCTCCAGCGTCACCTTCGCGAACGCCTTGAGCTCGCGGGTCGGGCGCAGCACGGCGGCCTCCGGGTCGCCGACGTAGACCTGCGCGGTCTCGGCGCCGGCGCGGTCGCCGGTGTTGGTCACCGTCACCGACACGGCGACGGCGGACGAGGCGCCCTCGCCGGACACGGTCGCCGTCACGTCGGAGTAGCCGAACGTCGTGTACGACAGGCCGTGGCCGAACGGGTACGCGACGTCGACCAGGCGGGTGTCGTACCAGCGGTACCCGATGAGCACGCCCTCGCCGTACCGGACGTGGCCGTTGTCGCCGGGGAAGTTGCCGAACGCGGGGGTGTCCTCGACGCGGTGCGGGATGGTCTCGGCGAGCTTGCCGGACGGGTTCCGCACGCCGAGCAGCAGGTCCGCGACGGCCGAGCCGCCGGCCTGGCCGCCGAGCCAGGTCTCCAGGACCGCGGCGGCGTCGTCCTGCCACTCGACGGCGACCGCCGAGCCGTTGGCCAGCACGACGACCACGCGGTCGTTCACCTCGGCGACGGCGCGCAGCACGGCGAGCTGGTTCGCGGGCAGGTCGAGGTGGGTGCGGTCGTAGCCCTCGGACTCGTCGGGGGCGGGCAGACCGAGGAACAGCAGCACGGTGCCGGCGCCTCGGGCGGCCTCGACGGCCTCGGCGAGCAGCGCGGCGTCGTCCGCGTCCTGCGAGCCGTCCACTCCGGCCACGGAGAAGCCCGCCGCGAACGGCAGCTCGGACCCGGTGGCGGACCGCAGCGCGGTGAGCGCGTCGTCCAGGCGGGTCGGGTTCACCTGGGAGGAGCCGGCGCCCTGGTACCGCGGGGTGCGGGCGAACTCGCCGATCACCACCGCGCGCGCCGCGTCGTCCGCCGACAGCGGCAGCACCGGGGCGCCGCCGACGACGGCGTTCTTCAGCAGCACCGAGCCGTCCGCCGCTGCCTCGCGGGCCAGCGCGTGGTGCGCCTCGACGTCGATCTCACCCGGCTCCGCGAGGGCGGGCTGAGCCCGGGCGATGAGCGTCAGCACCCGGCGGACCGCCGTGTCGAGCACGGCCTCGTCCAGCTGCCCGTTCTTCACCGCGTCGACGACGAGCGCGTCCGTGCGGCCGCCGGTGGCCGGCATCTCCAGGTCCAGGCCCGCGGCGACGGCGGCGACGCGGTCGACCACGGCGCCCCAGTCGGAGACGACCAGGCCCTCGAAGCCCCACTCGTCGCGGAGGACCTCGGTCAGCAGCCAGGGGTCCTGCGAGGCGTAGACGCCGTTGATCTTGTTGTACGAGCACATGACCGTCCACGGCTGCGCCTGCTTCACCACGCGCTCGAAGGCGGGGAAGTAGATCTCGCGGAGCGTGCGCTCGTCGACGTCGGAGGAGACCCGCATGCGGTCGGTCTCCTGGTTGTTCGCCGCGAAGTGCTTGAGCGACGTGCCCACGCCCTCGGACTGGATGCCGGACACGAGTGCCGCGCCGAGGTCGCCGGCCAGCGCCGGGTCCTCCGAGAAGTACTCGAAGTTCCGTCCGCACAGCGGGGAGCGCTTCATGTTCACGCCGGGGCCGAGCAGCACGGCGACCTCGTTGCCGCGGGTCTCGCGGCCGAGGGCGCGGCCGACGCGGTCGAGCAGGTCGACGTCCCAGGTCGAGGCCAGCGCGGCGGCGGGCGGGAAGCAGGTGGCGGGCACGGAGTTGCCGATGCCCAGGTGGTCGGCGCTCTCGGCCTGCTTGCGGAGGCCGTGCGGGCCGTCCGTCACCATCACCTGCGGGACCCCGAGACGGTCGACGCCGTCGGTGTGCCAGAAGTCGGAGCCGGACGTCAGGGCGGCCTTCTCCTCCAGGGTGAGCTCGGCCAGGACGCGCTCGACGTCGAATGCGGCGGTCATGCGGGGGGCACCTCCTCGTGCGGTGGGTCTGTTCCCGCCACTGTAGCCGATGCCTACCGAATGGTCGGGTTTTCGGCCGGGATCCGCCGACCTCCTGTGAGAGCCTGTCCACCACGCGCCGCCCGGCGCGGCAGGAGCACGGTGACGGGGGCAGGGACGATGTCCGTCGAGACGCAGCAACGGGGCTACGCGAAGGGGCGCGCGAAGCGCCGGGAGATCATCGACCAGGCGACCGCCATGTTCGGCGAGGTCGGTTACCGCGGGGCGTCGCTCCGCGAGATCGCGGCGCGGTGCGGGATCTCGCACCCGGGCCTGCTGCACCACTTCCCGACCAAGGAGTCCCTGCTGCTCGCGGTGCTGGAGCACCGGGACGACGTCGACATCGAGTGGCTGGAGACCGACAGCCCGGACGGGGTCACGACCCTGCGGCACCTCGTCGAGCTCGTGGCGCTGAACGCCACGCGGCGGGGGATCGTCGAGCTGTACGCGGTCCTGTCCGCCGAGGCGACCTCCGCCGACCACCCGGCGCACACCTACTTCCAGGACCGGTACCGGCGCGCGCTGGACACCGCGACGACGGCGTTCGCGCGGGCCGCCGAGCAGGGCGCGCTGCGCGACGGGGTGGACCCCGACTCGGCCGGCCGGCAGCTGATCGCGCTGATGGACGGCATGCAGGTTCAGTGGCTGATGGACGACGGCGCCACGGACATGGCCGGCGTCGTGCGGCGGCAGGTGCAGGACCAGCTGACCGTCCCGCTGGACGCGGCCCCGGACGCCGCCCCGGCCGACGCCGCGGAGCTCGACGCCGAGGGCTGACCGCCCGCCCCTAGGCGGCGGGCGCGGCCGTGCCGTCCAGCAGCGACCCCGTGACCGGGGCCGGCGGCACCGCCACGCACAGCCCCGCCCGGTCGCCGCGCGCCCAGGACGCCTCCGTCGGCGCCCACGCGAGCATCCGCGTCCCCTGCTCCCGTTCGGCGGCGGTCAGGTCGCAGGACGCCGCGACCCGCGCCGACGCCTCGGCGGCGCCCGGCCACGCGGCGTCGGGCTCGAAGGCGTAGGACGACACCGCCTGCGCGGCGTGCGGGTCCGCGCACGGCACGACGCGGACCCGGTCGACCGGGCCGTCGTCGGGCACGTCCGCGAGGCAGCTGCCCGGGACGAGCTGCACCGCGTGCGCGTCGACCGGCTCCGCGACGTCGGACGGCAGCGGGCGCTGCGCCTGCGCCGAGCTGACCAGCACCGCCGCCAGCGCGATCCAGGCCAGCGTCGTGAGCGCACCGAGGACGACGCCCGCCACCGCGAGGCCGCGCCCGCGCCGGGGCTCGGGCGCCGCGCGGCGGGTGCGGCGGAGCCCGACGAGCCCGAGCGCGAGCGCGACGGGGCCCGTGCCGAGGACCCCGGCCACCAGCGCCGCGACCGCGACGCCGTCGGTCCGCGGGCGGGGCGGGGCTCAGCCGGGGGCGTAGAACGGCTCGGGGTAGCCGTACGGGTCGGTCACGTCAGACCTCCGCCGCGGACCCGGCCGCGAACGTCCCGGCGAGCACCGAGCCCGTGCCCGCCGGATCGGTCGAGAGCACGCAGTAGGCCCACCGGTCGCCGGCGGCCCACTGGTCGGGGTGCACGAAGTACACGTCCGCCCACGACTCCGCCGGCAGCGCGGTCGAACCGACCAGGCGCTCGGCCACCGCGGCGCACCGGTCGAGCAGCGCGGTGTGCGCGGCGTCCGGCTCGGTCACGTCGGCGCGGACCGGCTCCGCCATCGATAGCTGCTCCAGGACCTCCGTCGCGTGCCCGGAGGCGCAGTCCACCACGCCGGCGTCCGACATGTCGTAGGTCTCCGGCGCGGTCGCGAGGCAGTCTCCGGGGACGAGGTCGTGCGCCAGCTCGAACCACGGCAGCGTGGTCTGCTGACCCGGCGCGCCGGCGGCGTCGCCCGGCGCCGGCCAGGAGCCCGCGGACGACGCGGTGGACGCGGTCGAGGCGACGCCCAGCGCGACCACGAAGCCCAGACCGACGACCAGCGCGGTGGTCAGCACGCCGCCGATCCAGGTGGCCGCGATCGCGAGGCCGCGACCCTCGGCGCCCGAGCGGCGGATCCGACGTTGCGCGGCGATGCCGAGCCCGAGGCCGACGGGTGCGGTGAGCAGGCTCGTGGCGAACGACGCGAGGGCGAGGACGAAGGCCGCCACGGCCAGGCCGTCCGTGCCGGGCGCGGGCGGGGGAGCGCCCCAGGCGACCGGCGGGGCGGGCGGGGCGACCGGCGGCGCCGGCGGCGCCGGCGGCCAGGCCACCGGCGGCGCGACGGGCGGCGCGACCG
>NZ_JAHVCI010000085.1:0-12087 GCF_019265565.1 Cellulomonas sp. PS-H5 | reverse complement strand
GCCGCGCCCGCGCCCCGCGCCGCCGCCCCCGCGCCCAGCGCCGCGGCCGCCCCGCGCCGCCACCCACGACCCCACGGTCCCCTCCGCCCCGGGCCCGGGCGGAACCACCAGCGCCACCCGCGCCGCCACCACCGCCGACTGCCCGGGCAGCGGGGAGTCCAGCACGACGAGCCGCCCGGCGAGCGGACCTCCCCGCCCGGCGACCGCGAGGAGCAGCGCGTCCACCAGCCGCGGGTCGGCGGCGGTCACGCCGAGCAGCCCGCCGGGCCGCAGCACCAGGTCGACCGGCGCGCACGCGGGCACCTCCGGGGCGTCGGGCGTCGCCAGCACCACCGACTCGGCGCGGACCGCCGCCGGCCCGTGCTCGGCGACCCAGGCGTCGTGCGCCAGCTGCTCCGCGAGCGCCGCGCCCTCGACGTCGAGCGACGGCAGCCGCCGCGCGAGCCACCGCGGCATCGTCCACGCGTGGTGCCCGAGCAGCACGAGCACCGCGGGCACCAGGGTCATCCGCACCGCGAACGCGTCGACGGCCACCCCCACGGCCAGCCCGAACGCGATCGGCTTGACGATGTCGCTGCCCTGGGGCACGAACGCCGCGAACACGCAGATCATGATCGTCGCCGCGGCCGTGACCACCCGGGCCGAGGACGTGAACCCGACGGTGACCGCGCGCCGAGGGTCCTGGTGGTGCGCGTACTCCTCGTGCATCCGGGACACCAGGAACACCTCGTAGTCCATCGCCAGCCCGAACAGCACGCCCATCACGATGATCGGCATGAAGCTGATGACCGGCCCGACCAGGCCGACGTTCAGCAGGTCGGCGCCCCAGCCCCGCTCGAACACCGCGGCGGTCACCCCGAACGACGCCAGCACCGACAGCAGGTAGCCGAGCGTCGCCTTGATCGGCACCGCGACCGACCGGAACACGATCAGCAGCAGCACGAGCGACAGCCCGACGACGACGATCCCGAACGGCAGCAGCGCGTCGCCGAGCCGCGCCGACACGTCGACGCTCACGGCGGTCTGCCCGGTGACCAGCAGGTCGTGCACCCCCGGGTAGGGCGCGACCAGGTCGTCCGCGTCGGCGCGGATCTCCGCGACCAGGTCCTGCGTGCTCTCCGCGGCCTGGCCGCCGGAGGGGATGACCTGGAACAGCGCGGTGTCGGCCGACTCGTTCGGCGTCGCGACCGGCACCGCCACCACGCCGTCGAGCGCCGCCAGGTCGCCCGCCAGGCCGTCGACGGCCCCGCGGGGGTCGGTGCTCGCGATGATGTCGGCCGTCACCAGCAGCGGCGCGTTCCAGCCGGGACCGAAGCCCTCCGCCACGAGGTCGTAGGTCTCCCGCTGCGGCGAGCCCTCGGGCGCGCTGCCGTTGTCCGGCAGCGTCAGCCGCAGGTCGGGCGCGGGGACCGCCAGCACCCCGACGCCGAGGACCACCAGCAGCACGGTCAGCAGCGGCACCCGGGTCACCAGCCGCACCCAGCGCGCGCCGCCGGTGCCGCCGGTCTCGGGGTCGGCGAGCTCGCGCCGCGCCGCCCGGGACCCCGGCCGGGGGCGCAGCCGCTCCCCCGCGAGCGCCATCAGCGCCGGCAGCACCGTGAGCGCGACGAGGACCGCGATCGCGACGGCGGCCGCCGCGGCCACGCCCATGACCGACAGGAACGGGATGCCGACCACGGACAGCCCGCACAGCGCGATGATCACCGTCGTCCCCGCGAACACCACGGCGGTGCCGGCTGTGGCCACCGCCCGCGCGGCCGACTCCTCGACCGCCATCCCCCGCGCGAGCTGGTGCCGGTGCCGGGACAGGACGAACAGCGCGTAGTCGATCCCGACCGCCAGGCCGATCATCAGCGCGAGGGTCGGCGTCGTGCTGCTGATGGTGGCGGCCGCCGACGCGACGAGGATGCCCGCGAGCGCCGTGCCGACCCCGAGCAGCGCGGTGAGCAGCGGCATCCCGGCGGCGAGCAGCGAGCCGAACGTCACCGCCAGCACCAGCACCGCGACGCCGACGCCGAGCAGCTCGGTGACCCCGATGGCCACGCCGGTCTCGGTGTAGACCTGCCCGCCGAGGTGCACCGTGACGGGCGCGCCGGCCGGGACCGCCGCGGCGGCCTCGAGCCGCGTCGTGAGGTCGTCGGGCAGCGCGGTCAGCTCCGCGTCGAGCTGCACCTGCGACTGCGCGTACCGCCGGTCGTCCGAGACCGCGCCGGCCGGGGCGCCCGACGCGAGCGGGTCGGTCACCTGGACGACGTGGCCGACCTGACCGACCGCCGCCACCACCTGCTCGATCGCGGCGGCCGCGTCGGCGTCGTCCACCGTCGTCCCCGGGTCGGCCTCGTAGACGACCTGCGCCGTCGCCCCGGCGGCCTGCGGGAACCGCTGGTCCAGCACGTCGAGGCCCTGCTGCGACTCCGTGCCCGGGATGACGAACGAGTCCTGCAGCGTCCCGCCGGCGAGCGCCGCCGTCCCCCCGACGACCACCAGGACGCCGAGCCAGGTGAGCAGGGTCGCGACGCGGTGCCGGAACGCCAGGCGCCCGAGCCGGTACAGCCTCCAGGACATCGCCCGCTCCTGCCTCGCGAGGGAGTGCCGCGCCGCCGACGTCCCCCCGTCGGCCCCTCAGGGATACCAGCCGGGGTCGCGGGCAGCGCCGCGTCGGCCCCGCGACCTAGGCTGGCTCCCGGTGCGCGGCCGCGCGCCGGCCCGACCGGAAGGGACCCTCCTCGACCATGACCCGCAGCGGCATCGACACCTCGGCCCTCGACCCGGCCGTCCGCCCCCAGGACGACCTGTACGCGCACGTCAACGGCCGCTGGGCAGCCGAGCACGTGATCCCCGCCGACCGGGCGATGGACGGCTCGTTCCGCGCGCTGCACGACCAGGCCGAGGAGCAGGTCCGGGACATCATCGTCGAGGCCGGCGAGGCCGCCGACGCCACGGGCGTGCAGGCGCAGATCGGCGCGCTGTACGCGTCGTTCATGGACGTCGACGCGGTCGAGGCGGCCGGCACCGAGCCGCTGCGCCCCGACCTGTCGGCGATCGCGGCGGCCGCCACCCGCCAGGACCTCACCGACGTGCTCGGCGCGCTGCAGCGCACGGGCGCCGCGGCGGGCACCGGGTTCTGGGTCGACAACGACGCCAAGGACCCGGAGCGGTACGTCGTCTACCTCTACCAGTCGGGCCTGGGCCTCCCCGACGAGTCGTACTACCGCGACGAGCAGTACGCGGCCGTGCTGGCCGCGTACCGCCCGCACGTCGCGCGGATGCTGCGGCTCGGCGGCTGGTCCGCGGACGAGGCGGCGGCGGACGAGGCCGCGGGCCGGGTCGTCGCGCTGGAGGCGAAGATCGCCGCCGGCCACTGGGACGTCGTGAAGGACCGCGACGCCGACCTCACCTACAACCCGACGACGCTCTCGGCGCTGGCGACCACCGCGCCGGGCTTCGACTGGGAGGCGTGGTCCCGCGCGCTCGGCGCCCCGCAGGGCTCGCTGGACGAGCTCGTGGTGCGCGAGCCGTCGTTCGCCACCGCATTCGCCGGTCTGTGGGCGTCGGAGCCCGTCGAGGACTGGCAGGCCTGGCTGGCGTACCACGCGATCACCGCGCGGGCCCCGTTCCTGTCGTCCGAGCTGGTCGAGGCCAACTTCGACTTCCACGGCCGGACGCTGACCGGCGCCCAGGAGCTCCGCGACCGCTGGAAGCGCGGCGTCTCGCTGGTCCAGGGCGTGCTGGGCGAGGCCGTCGGCGAGGTCTACGTCGCCCGGCACTTCCCGCCGTCCCACAAGGAGCGGATGGAGGTCCTCGTCGGCCACCTGGTCGAGGCGTACCGCGAGTCGATCACCGCCCTCGACTGGATGGGCGAGGACACCAAGGCCAAGGCACTCGCCAAGCTCGACGCGTTCACGCCGAAGATCGGCTACCCGGTCAAGTGGCGCGACTACTCGGGCCTGGAGGTCCGCGCCGACGACCTGGTGGGCAACGTCCGCCGCGCGTCCGCGTTCGAGCAGGACTTCGAGCTCAACAAGATCGGGAAGCCGATCGACCGCGACGAGTGGTTCATGACCCCGCAGACGGTCAACGCCTACTACAACCCGGGCATGAACGAGATCGTGTTCCCCGCGGCGATCCTGCAGCCGCCGTTCTTCGACGCCGACGCGGACGACGCCGTGAACTACGGCGGCATCGGCGCGGTCATCGGCCACGAGATCGGCCACGGCTTCGACGACCAGGGCTCCAAGTACGACGGCCAGGGCCGGCTCGAGGACTGGTGGACTGAGCAGGACCGCGCGGAGTTCGAGAAGCGCACCTCCGCGCTCATCGAGCAGTACAACGCGTTCTCCCCCGCGCAGCTGAACGGCTCGCACCACGTGAACGGCGCGCTCACCATCGGCGAGAACATCGGCGACCTGGGCGGCCTGTCGATCGCGCTCAAGGCCTACCGGATCGCGCTCGGCCGCTCGCTGGACGAGGCGCCCGAGGTCGACGGCCTCACCGGCGTGCAGCGGGTGCTGCTCGGCTGGGCGCAGGTGTGGCGGGCCAAGGGCCGCGACGAGGAGGTCATCCGGCGGCTCGCGGTCGACCCGCACTCCCCGGACGAGGTCCGCTGCAACGCGGTGGTGCGCAACGTCGACGAGTTCTACACGGCGTTCGGCGTGCAGGCCGGCGACGGGCTGTACCTCGCGCCCGAGGAGCGCGTGCGCATCTGGTGAGGCACGCGCACGAGGACCCGGCACGTCCGCGCCGGGTCCTCGTGCGTGGTGCTCCGACCGGGTGGCGTCGTCCCCAGGTGGGCGTCCCGGGCCTGACAGGGACCGGGACCGCCGCTACCGTCGGCGCAGGTGCAGGCAGGGGGAAGGACAGCATGACCACGCAGCGGATCTGGCACGAGCGCGTCGAGGCGCAGCTCGCCGCCGCACTCCGGCAGTCGGAGCGCGCGCAGGAGGTCGCGGACGAGATCGCGCGGCTCCGCGGCTCCGCGCGCACGCCGGACGGGGCCGTGCAGGTCGACGTCGACCACCGTGGCTTCGTGCTCGACGTGCGGCTGACCGAGCGGGCGAAGGAGCTCGGGACGGACGGGCTCGCCCGGGCCGTGCTGAGCACGACGCAGGAGGCGATCGCCGACGTGCAGCGTCAGGCCGCGCCGCTGCAGGCCGCGCTCGCGGGGCCGCCCGTCGACCTGACCGACACGACGATGCTGGACGAGCTGGACGCCGCGCTGCGCGGCCGGGTGGCAGAGGGCGGGCGATGAGCGAGCTGACGGTCGACACGGGCGCGATGCGGGCGCACGCGGGTGCGCTCGACGGGATCGCCGCCGGACTGGCGGAGGCGGTGGACGCCGCGGCGACCACGGCCATGCCGGACGACAGCTTCGGGCTGCTGTGCTCGTTCCTCGTCGTACCGGCCACGGCCGTCCAGGGCGCCGCCGCGGCCGGCGTGGTCGCCGGCAGCACCGCGGTCGCCGGTACCAGGACGGGCGTGCGGGGCTCCGCCGACGCGTACGACGCGATCGACGACGCCGTGCGGTCGGCGCTCAAGACCCTCGAGGAGCTGCTGCCGTGAACACCCTCGTGGCCGCCCCGGCCGGCGGACCGGCGCTGGCCGACGCGTACGAGAGCCTGAAGATCATCGGTCCGGGTGCCGACATCGCGCAGATGGCGGCGTCCGGCGACTGGGCGCTGAGCACGGGGCTGGCCGGCGGGGTCGGCGTCGTGGCCGACGTCGCGGAGTTCGTCATCGACCCGATCGCCTCGATGGCGGCGAGCGTCGCGGGCTTTCTCCTCGACTACATGCCGCCGCTGCCCGACATGCTGGACTCGATCGCGGGCGACCCGGGGGCGGTCGCGGCCAAGGCCACGACCTGGGGCAACATCTCCACCCGCGTCTCCGGTTCCGCGGACGAGCTCGATGCCGCCGTCCGGACCGCACTCTCCGGGTGGTCCGGCCCCGCGGCGGACGCCTACGGCGTGTTCACCTCCGTGCTGTCCGACTCGCTGCGCGCGATGTCCGGCATGTGCGCGGGGGTCGGTGGGGCGATGCAGGCCGCCAGCGCCGTGGTCGGCTTCGTCCGGTCGATCGTCCGGGACGTCATCGCCGACCTCGTCGGGAAGCTGATCTCCTGGGCCTCACAGGTCGCCGCGACGGTGGGCGTCGGCGCCAGCTGGGTCGTGCCGCAGGCCGTCACGGCGATCGCCATCCGCGTCGAGCGCGTGCGCGACTGGCTGTCCCGGCTCACCACGGGCATCCAGCAGCTCGTGCAGATGATCGACAAGGCGAACAACGCGCTCACGCAGGGCGTGCCGGCGCTGCGCCGGGTGGCGGACTCCCTGCAGCAGATCCCGCTCACCACGGCTGCGTCGGGCGTCACCGCGCCGACGCTCCGGACAGTGGTCGAGTCGGCCACGTCGGTGGCCGGCACGCTCGACAAGACGTTCGAGGCCGCCGCGACGGCGTCCGGGGGTGGGGAGAAGTGACGCGGCTCGACGGTCCCGAGGACGCCGCGCGCCTGGTCGAGGAGTGGGGCCGGCAGGGCCAGGACGCCCTCGCCCGTGCCTCCCGCCTCCAGGTCGCGGTCGCGGGCGTGCATGCCGAGGCGTGGTCCCCGGGGCGCGAGGTGCGGGTGGACGTGGACGCCCACGGGCTGATCCGCGACCTGGAGTTCACCGACCGCGCCCTGCGCGCGTCCGCCCTGTCACTCGGCCAGGCCGTGGTGCGGGCCGCGGCCGCCGCGCGGCTCGAGGCGGCACGCCGGGTGGACGAGGCCGCCTCGGCCGAGCTCGGCGCACACGACCCGCTCGTCGCGTCGCTCCGAGACAGCCAGGTGCGGACCCTGGCCGAGTCGGCGCCGCCGGTCGCCGACCCCGTCCGGACGACCCCGCGGTCAGACCTGCTGCGCTGAGCCGCCGCCCCGGGAGGTCTTCGCGGCGAGGCCGACCACGTCCTCGGAGAGCACCAGCACGCCCGCACCGGGGTCCGCAGGCCGGACCCACATCGCCACCGGGTCGCCGACCGCGAGCTGCACCCGCCGGCTCGTCTGCACGTCGAGCGTCCACGACACCCCCGGTGCGTCCGGTGACTCCACGGTGGTCCGCAGCCGGGGCGGGTAGTCCGACACCGCGCGCGACCCCACGACTCGGCCGTCGACCCGCCGGTGCTCGCGCAGCACCGCCTCCAGGCGCGGCCACCACCGGGCGCGGGCGCGGAGGGCGGCCCACGCGGGCCAGGCCAGCAGTCCGCACACCACCCCGACGCCGACGGCAGCGCCGGACCCCGCGACCAGGCCGCCTGCCACCCCGATGCCAGCGCCCACCAGGTACCCGGCGGGATGGCCGTGCGTGGCGAGCAGCGCCAGCACCAGGACCCCGAGGACGAGACACGTCACCCGGACCGCGCCGCCACCGGGCACGTCGACCGCCGAGGTCGCTGCGAGCACGAGCGCACCGAGCACCAGGCCGAGCACGAGGCCGAGGCCCCTGCGCCCGGCGCGCGGTCGGGACGCCTCGACGGCCGCGGTCGGGAACGCGTGCGTGTCCGCCCAGGTCGGGACGACCGCCAGGACCACCGGGGCCCGCTGGACGACCCGGGGTCCCTCGGGTGCTGCGTAGGTCATGGGGTCCATCCTGTCGGACGGTGCGTCCGCGCGGAGCCGATCACGGCAGCGTAGTCAGCGCCGCCGTCGCGACCCGGAACCCGGTCCCCGTCTCGTCGACCACGCAGGACATGCCGTTCGACCCGCTCGTGCAGGTGTACGGCCCGACGGTCTGCGTCTGCCCGTACTCGAGCACCGGGGTGTCCGCCGACGCCGGCGCCGGCGCCGGGCCCTCAACGCACGGCGTGGTGACGCCGTCCGCCTCGTTCAGCACCACGGTGTGCCCGGTGGTCCCCGTGCAGCCCTCGGACGCCGGCACCTGGTACTGGATGTTCGCGATCGTGCAGGTCACGCCGTCGGGCGACATCGTGCAGGCGATGTTCCCCGTCGGGGACGCGAACGACGTCGCGACGTCGCTGGTCGCGCCGGACGTGGCGCCGTCCGTCGCGGCGCCGGACGCGGCCTGCGACGCGGGGGCCGAGGGGCTCGCGGTCGCGCCGCCGTCGTCGGAGCCGCCGCCGAGCACGACGATCGCCGCGACGACCAGGCCGAGGACCAGCACGACGTCGACGGCCAGGAAGATCTTGACGCCGCGGCTCAGGTTCGCGAGGGCTGCCATCTGCTACCTCCGGGGGTGGGGCGGGTGCGGCGCGCCTCCGGGGGCGGGTGCGCGCGCCGGCGCTCAGTCGAAGACGGGGCCCTTGGTGCGGGTGCGCTTGAGCTCGTAGAAGCCGGGGACGCCGGTGATCAGCACGAAGCCGTCCCACAGGCGGCCGGCCTCCTCTCCCTTCGGGGCCGGCGTCATCACCGGGCCGAAGAACGCGGTGCCGTTGACCGCGACGACCGGGGTGCCGACCTCGTCGCCGACCAGCGCGATCGCCTCGGCGTGCGACGCGCGCAGCTGCTCGTCGAACTCGTCGGTGTCGCCGTAGGCCCGCAGGGACTGCGGCAGGCCGACCTCGTCGAGCGACTCGCGGATGATCGCCCAGGTGTCCTTGCGGCCGCCCGGGTGCCGGCGGGTGCCGAGCGCGTCGTACAGCGGCTTGAGGTGCTCGGCGCCGTACAGCTCCTTGGCGGCGGTGAGCACGCGCACGGCGGCCCAGGAGTCGTCCATCAGCTCGCGGTACTCGTCGGGCAGGTCCCGGCCCTCGTTGAGCACGGACAGGCTCATCACGTGCCACCGCACGTCCACGTCGCGGACCCGCTGCACCTCGGTCATCCAGCGCGACGTCATCCACGCCCAGGGGCACGCGGGGTCGAACCAGAAGTCGGCGGTGTCGCGGTCGGGCGCGGTCGTGTCGGTCACTGGGAGGGCTCCTCGGGCTGTCGACGTCGGGGTGCGTGCGCGCGGACGCGGGCGCCGTCGGGTCGACAGCGCCGTCCGCCATCATGCCCCGGAACCGGGGGGCCGTGTCACGTGGGGGCGGCGCCGGCGGCCGGCACCGCGGACGCACGCACCCGCCGGTTGGTGGAATGATGCGGCGACGGTCAGCCAGCCTGACCACCGCAGACCTGCGACCGACGTTCCACGAGGAGACCCCGCGTGCCCGCAGAGAACCTGACCCGCGACGAGGCCCGGACCCGGGCCGCCCTGGTCGACGTCCAGTCCTACGACGTGGCGCTCGACCTGACGACGGGGCCGGTGACGTTCACCTCGACGACGACCGTCCGGTTCACCGCCCGCGAGGCCGGCGCCGGCACGTTCCTCGACCTCATCGCCCCCGCCGTGCACCGCGTCGTGCTCAACGGGACCGAGCTGGACCCCGCCGACGTCGTCGCCGACTCGCGCATCCGCCTCGACGGCCTGGCCGAGCAGAACGAGGTCGTCGTCGTCGCCGACGCCGCCTACATGAACACCGGCGAGGGCCTGCACCGGTTCGTCGACCCGGTCGACGACGAGGTGTACCTGTACTCGCAGTTCGAGGTCGCCGACTCCCGGCGCGTGTTCGCCGTGTTCGAGCAGCCCGACCTCAAGGCGACCTTCGCGTTCACCGTGACCGCGCCCGCGCACTGGGTGGTCGTGTCGAACTCCCCCGCCGTCGGCGAGCCCGTCCCCGTCGAGGGCGGCACGAACCGCAACGGCGGCCGCGACGAGGGCACCGCCACCTGGACGTTCGAGCCCACGCCGCGCATCGCGTCCTACATCACCGCCGTCGTCGCCGGCCCGTACCACCACGAGCACGGCGAGCTCACGTCGCGCGACGGCCGCACCATCCCGCTCGGCGTCTACTGCCGCGGCTCGCTCGCGCAGCACCTCGACACCGACAACATCCTCGACATCACGCGCGCCGGCTTCGCGTTCTACGAGGAGCAGTTCGACTTCCCGTACCCGTTCGCCAAGTACGACCAGCTGTTCGTGCCGGAGTTCAACGCGGGCGCGATGGAGAACGCCGGCGCGGTCACGTTCCTCGAGTCCTACGTGTTCCGGTCCAAGGTGCCGGACGCCACGGTCGAGCGCCGCGCGGTGACGATCCTGCACGAGCTCGCGCACATGTGGTTCGGCGACCTCGTCACCATGCGCTGGTGGGACGACCTGTGGCTGAACGAGTCGTTCGCCGAGTACGCCTCCACCCTCGCGACCGCCGAGGCGACCCGCTGGACGACGGCCTGGACCACGTTCTCCTCACTGGAGAAGGGCTGGGCGTACCGCCAGGACCAGCTGCCGTCCACGCACCCCATCGCCGCGGACATCCGCGACCTGGAGGACGTCGAGGTCAACTTCGACGGCATCACCTACGCCAAGGGCGCGAGCGTGCTCAAGCAGCTCGTCGCCTGGGTGGGCCAGGAGCAGTTCTTCGCGGGCGTCCGGCAGTACTTCGCCAAGCACGCCTGGGGCAACACCGAGCTGCGCGACCTGCTGACCGAGCTCGAGGCCACCTCCGGCCGCGACCTGTCCGCGTGGTCGGCGCTGTGGCTGGAGCAGTCCGGCGTGACCCTGCTGCGCCCGGAGATCGCGTCCGAGGTCGGCGAGGACGGCGTCGAGCGGATCACCGCGCTGGCCGTGCGCCAGGAGGTGCCCGCGACGCACCCCGTGCAGCGCCCGCACCGCCTCGTGGTCGGCGGCTACGACGTCGTCGCGGACGACTCCGGCGAGACCCGGCTGGAGCGCACCGTGCGCGTCGAGCTGGACGTCGACGGCGAGCGCACCGAGGTGCCCGAGCTCGTCGGCGCGAAGCGACCCGACCTGCTGCTGCTCAACGACGACGACCTCGCCTACGCCAAGGTCCGGCTCGACGAGCGCTCGCTCGCCACCGCGATCGCGCACCTCGGCCACTTCACCGAGTCGCTCCCCCGCACGCTCGTCTGGGCGGCGGTCTGGGACGCGACCCGCGACGGCGAGACCCCGGCGCGCGACTACGTCGACCTGCTGCTCGGCAACATCGCGCACGAGACCGACTCCTCCGTCGTGCTCGTGCTGCTGCGCCAGCTGCACACCGCGCTCGACCTCTACGTGGCCGCCGAGCACCGCCCGGCCACCGAGGTCGCCGCCGCCGACGCGCTGTGGACGCTCGCGACCGACGCCGAGGGCGGGAGCGACACCCAGCTGCAGCTCGTCAAGGCGTTCGCCGCCCGGGCCTCGACCACCGAGCAGCTGGACGCCGTCGCGGCGCTGCTGGACGGCGGCACCCGCCTGGAGGGCCTGTCGATCGACACCGACCTGCGTTGGGAGCTGCTGACCTCGCTCGTCGCCGGCGACCGCGCGGGCGAGGCCGAGATCGACGCGCAGCTCGCAGCGGACCCGACCGCGACCGGCCAGCGAGCCGCCGCGGCCGCCCGCGCGGCGCTGCCGACCGCCGACGCCAAGGCCGCCGCCTGGGCCGCGGTCGTCGACTCCGACGCGCTGCCGAACGCCCTGCAGGCCGCGACCATCGGCGGGTTCGGCCGCGTGCACGACCGCACGCTGCTCCGCCCGTTCGTGGCCCCGTACTTCGACGGGCTCGAGCGCGTGTGGTCCGAGAAGACCAACGAGATGGCGCAGAACATCGTGACCGGCCTGTACCCGACCGAGCTGGCGGACGACGCCGGCGAGGGCGCGGTCGACGTGGCCGGGGCGACCGACGCGTGGCTCGCCGCGCACCCGGACGCGGCCCCGGCGCTGCGCCGGCTGGTGGTCGAGGCCCGCGACGGCGTGCGCCGGCTCCTGGCGGCCCAGGCGGCCGACCGCCACTACCACGAGGCCTGACCCGCACCCCGGCCCGGCCTGACGCGCCCGGCGCCCGACCTCGCACGCGGGGGCCGGGCACCGGGCGCGTCGCCGTCCGGGCCGGCCCCGGGGTGAGCGTCGAGGTCGGTGGTTCTGCCCGAGATCGATGCTTCCAAGCACCGATCTCGCGCCGAAGCACCGATCTGGGCGGCGGCCCAGGGGGTCGATCGCCGAGATAGGGCTCCCGTGCCGAGGTAGGACCGTCCGCGGTCCTATCTCGCCGCAGCGGTCCTATCTCGGCGAGCGCTCGGCGGGCGCCGCGGGCGCGGCGGGCGCCGCGGGCGCGGCGGGCGCCGGC
>NZ_JAHVCI010000084.1:0-12112 GCF_019265565.1 Cellulomonas sp. PS-H5 | reverse complement strand
CAGAGTTACGGCGGTCATAGCGAAGGGGAAACGCCCGGTCCCATTCCGAACCCGGAAGCTAAGCCCTTCAGCGCCGATGGTACTGCACTCGCCAGGGTGTGGGAGAGTAGGACGCCGCCGGACATCATTTCAGAAAGAGCCATCCCTTCGGGGGTGGCTCTTTCTGTTTCCCAGGAACGCCGCAGACGGTCATGGGCACGCCGTCGCGCAACACCCCGTCCGCGCACGCGCCCGCACCCGTGTCCCGCGCCCGTGTCCCGCGCCCGTGTCCCGCACGCGGGGGAAGTCCTCGCCGAGAGGGCAGTAGGTGCTCGCTCCCGTGCGCGGGAAGCAGCACCTACTGCCCGCTCGACGGCTGCTGCGTGACAGTTCGCTCGACGGCTTCTGCGTGACAGTCCACTCGGACGGCGGCGTGCGTGTGGGCGGGGTCGCCCCGCCGACATGGCAACTCTCGGCTCTGTCCGCACGCAGACGCACAGCCGAAAGTTGCCATCTCGGCGAGCGGACGTGGCGCGAGAGCCGGCCGCATCGACGCGCCGCGTGCAGTGCCGCGTCTCTCGCCGAGTGGGCAGTAGATGCTCCCCTCAGGGCGCCGAGGGGAGCATCTAGTTCCCACTCGGCGGGGGTGGGTGCGGGCGCGGGGCGGCGAGTCTCCATCCGTTGCGTGTAGACGAGTGGTCGCGCGGAGAGCGGAGATGGAGAGTCGGCGTCCGCGGGCGTGTGGGTGATCGCGTGAGTGGCGTCCCGGGAGCAGGAGTGGGGATCAGGAGCGGGGGTTGGCGCCGCGGGCGTCCCAGCTGCGGGCGAGGATCCGCTCGAGCGCCGGCTGATCGACGGCGTCCAGGTCCTTCACGTAGAGGCAGCCGGTGCCCGTCGTGTGCGGACCCAGCTCCGCCAGGTCGGCGGCGTGCGCCTCCAGGCCGTCCATGAGGTAGAGCGTCAGCGCGGTCTTCCTGGGGGAGAAGGCGACCGGCGGCCAGTCGCCCTCGCGCCCGGAGGCGTAGCGGTAATGCGCGCTGCCGAAGCCGACGATCGACGGACCCCACAGCACCGGGTGCTCGCCGGTGATCCGCTCGAGCAGCTCGCGTGCCCGCACGGCGTCCCGGCGACGGCGTTCGGGCTGCACCGCGGCGAGGAACGCGTCGACGTCGGCGTCGGTCGGCACGGTCTTCGGGGAGTCGGGCATGCGTCCATGATGCCGGAAGCACCTGACGACGGGCGTGCGCTCCGTGGGTCAGCGGTGGGCGATGTGTGCCGGTGCCGTGGGACGGCGCTCGGCACTCGGTGTCGGCACTCGGTGCCCGCGCCGACGGTCGGCGGTCGACGGCCGGAGACGCCAGCGGTGGTCAGTCACCGCGGACGAGGCCCGCGATCGCGTGGGATCCCGCGGCGGCGATCACGGGATCGTCGTCGCCGTGCGTCACCAGCGCCGATGCCATGACCAGCGCCCAGCCCGCGGCCCGGCGCCAGCGGCCGGGGTCGCGCGGCCCCCGGGCGTCGGCCAGGGCGTCGGCGCGCGCCCGGAAGGCCGCGCGGCCCTCGGCGTCGAAGGTCAGCCACGCGGTCGCGAGGTCGCACGCGGGGTCGCCGGCCGTCAGGTCGCCGAAGTCCAGCAGGCCGGCGAGACGGCCGTCCGCCGCGACGAGGTTGCCCGGGTGCGGGTCGCCGTGCAGCCACACGGGCGGGCCCGGCCACGCGGGTGCGGCCAGTGCGTCCCGCCAGAGGGCGTCCAGGCGAGCACGACTGCCGGGCGTCCCCGCGGTCGCGCTCGTCGACGCTCCGCCCGCTCCGCCCGCTCCGCCCGCTCCGCCCGCTCCGCCCGCTCCGCCCGCTCCGCCCGTCGCGTCCGTGCTCCCGGCGTCCGTGCTCTGGGTGCCCGTGCCCGTGCCCGTGCCCGGAGCCGTCCGGGCCCCGCTCGCGCCGTCCGTGCGTGCGTCGTCCGCCCGCGTCCCCAGCGCGCCCCTGCCGTCTGCGCCTCTCCCGTCCGAGCCCCGGCCCGCCGCGGCCGCGATCGCGCCGTCGAGGTGACCGGCGTCGAGCCGCGCCCGGAGCGCGGCCGCCCGGCCGGCGAGGGCGCCCCCGCGGAACGGGTTCACCGGGGCGCCCGCGGGAGCGGGCACGTGCAGCGCGACCAGGGCCTCGGCGAGCTCGGGCGCCCACGCGGTGCGGTCCGCCACCGGCTGCTGGGCGACGTGCACGCCGTGGACCCAGGGCACCACGCTCCACGACCACGGGAACCGCGGGTCCGGCCGGCCGATCCGCACGGGCGCAGGCACAGGGACGGGGCAGAGCGCGGCCAGCGTCGGGAGCCAGCGCTGCTCGTGCTCGACCAGGTGGGCTGCGAGCTCGCGTCGCGGCAGCCGTACGGCGAGGTCGTCACCCAGCCGGAAGGTCGCGTTGTCCCAGCCGTGGGCGGCGAGCCGGAGCGGGAGGTCGGCGAGGTCCGGGTGCTGGTCCTGGAGCAGCGCGCGGACGAGGTCGGTGGTCAGGTCCACCTCCGCGGGCGGCTTGACGGGCACGGCGGGCTCCTCGGGTGCGGCACGGGTGGTCCCGGTCGGGCTGGGCGGGCGGACCGGTCAGGCTACTCGCCCCGCGGGGCCCGGGTGGGCTCGGAGTGCCACGTCACGGTGATCGGCAGTCGCAGGTCCGTCCAGCCGACGAGCGCCGGCAGGTGGTGCACGCCGGCGGGCGCCCCCGCCGCGACGACCGTGGCCTGCGCCGCCACCGCCGCGGTGGCCGCCGACTGCCCTGAGCCGGTTACGGACACCCGCGGGCCCGAGGCGTCGCGGACGTGGAGCAGCCAGTCCTCGGTCCCGGGCAGGTGCAGGCGCCCTGCGAGCCGTCCCAGCGGCGGCGCCCAGGTCAGCGCGGCGAGGGCCGCGGTGGCGAACCGGGTGTCGGTGCCGAAGAAGGTGCGGACGGGGCGGCCGAGCTCGCGGGTGAGCGCGTGCTGGTCGCTGAAGTCCGCCCGGAGCAGCCGCCGGGGTCCACCCGGGAGGTCGAAGCGCGCACCCCTCGTGTAGTTCCGGACGGTGGCGCCGGGACGCGTCGTGTCGGGGAAGGACCGCCCGAGCAGCAACAGGCTCCACGCGGTCGCCGCCGCGCCGTGGGCCTCGCCGGCGCCGAGGACGACGCCGACGTCGAGCGGCCCGGACGGCGCGCGCCCAGCGGCGGCGTCGCGTTCCACGACGGCGTGCGCCAGCAGGTTGGTGAGCCCCGGGGCGATGCCGACGCTGACCAGGACAGGTGCCGCAGGCTCGAGCCGCTCGAGGGCGGCGAGGTAGCCGGTCGTCGCGCTGATGTCGACGAACGGGGTCCCGGCGTCCGTGACGGCGCGGACCAGGTCGACGTCCTCGCGGCCGGCGGCGTTGAGCACCACGTCGGCCTCGCGTGCGGCGCGGGTGACGGCGGTCCGGTCCGCGAGGTCGAGGGCGACGTCGGCGCGGCGGGCGTCCCGGCCCGCGGTCCGCGGCGCGTGCCCGGCGGCGCGGAGGTCGGCGTTGGCGCGCGCTCCGACGGCCCCGTAC
Source organism: Cellulomonas sp. PS-H5 (assembly GCF_019265565.1). Lineage (NCBI taxonomy): Bacteria > Bacillati > Actinomycetota > Actinomycetes > Micrococcales > Cellulomonadaceae > Cellulomonas > Cellulomonas sp. PS-H5. The sequence continues at coordinate 8,585 of NZ_JAHVCI010000084.1, read as the reverse complement.
CCGCCGAGGACGAGCACGTGCAGGGGACGGTCGGGCGTGGGGGAGTCGGGCACGGAGAGCTCCTCGGGGTCGGGTCTAACTCGTACAGCAATGTTCGAGATAGTATTCCGACATGCGCTCGACCTCCGACGAGACCTCGGCCACACCGCCCGACGCGACCCCGGCGACGACGGCGGGCGTCCGCCGTCACGAGGCGGCTCCGCGTGCCCGTGGCGCCGCCCGCCCGGCCCCGCGCGCCGACGCGCGGCGGAACCGGCAGGCGGTGCTCGACGCCGCGCTCGCGGTGTTCGCGTCGGACCCGGCCGCCACGGTGGCGCAGGTGGCCCACGCGGCCGGGGTCGGGCGGGTGACGCTCTACGGGCACTTCCCCACGCGGGAGGACCTCGTGCGGGCGGCGCTCGACGAGGCGGTCGACCGTGCGCGCCGGGCGCTGGCGCGGAGCGGCGTCGTCGACGCGAGCGGCGCCGTGGCTGCCGCGGGCGACCCGGTGGGCGCTCTCGGCGCGCTGCTCGGGGCCGGCTGGTCCGCGCTCGCCGAGGGGCACGGCGCCGTCGAGGCGGCCTGCCGGGTGCTGCCCGCGGCGGAGGTCGACGCGCGGCACGAGCCCGTCGTCGCTCCGTTGCGGACCGTGCTCGCGGAGGGGCGCGCGGCGGCGGCCGTCCGGGACGACGTGGCGCTCGACTGGCTGGTCGCCGCCGTCTCCGCGCTCGTGCACGCCGCCGCGCAGCAGCGGGCGGCCGGGCTGCTCGACCACGACGAGGCGACGCGCACCCTCACGCTCTCGGTGCTGGCGCTCGTCCGGGCCTGACACGTCGACCCGGGCGGGTGCCCGCGACGCACCGCGCAGGCAACCGCCCGGCGTCAGTGGCGCTCGGCGTCGTCCCCCGTCGCGAGCGGCCGCGGCGCCGCCCCGCCCTGGGCCGTCGGGGACGCCGCCACCGCGGGCGCGCCTGCGGGCACCGGCCCCGCGCCCCGCGGCAGCACCGACTGCGCGAGCAGCGTCGACCCGGCCACCGCGGCGGGCATCGTCGCCACCGCGCCGCCCGGCACGAGGAAGCACAGCTGCGTCGCGACGCCGAACCCGAGCGCCCGCGCCCGGTGCGCGCGCAGCAGCGCGTTGCGCTCCCGACGCGAGAGGCCGCGCGCCACGAGCGCGCGGGACGACAGCTCGTGCGCGAGCACCCAGCCGGTGAGCACCACGCCCGCGATCCAACCGAGGGGCGCGCCGACCAGCGGCACGAGCCCGAGCAGCCCGGCGACGGCGGCGGCGACGAGACCGCGCGCGACCAGCGCCACGCCGTCGACCGCGCCGCGCCACACCCCGGTCGAGCCCTCGGGGACGGTGCCGGTGGTGTCCTGCTCGACGGCGCGCCAGATCCGGTCGTAGAACGGCTCGCCGACCGCGAGCGTCAGCGCGGTGAACGTCACGACCACCAGCACCACGGAGCCCACCAGGACCACGCCCTGCGCGGCGAGCTCGGCGGTGCGCTCCCAGCCGGGCGACCAGCCGTCGGCGAACGGGGTGAGCGTCTCGCCGACGGCGTCGAGGTTGACCACGAGCGCGATCAGAACCGCCAGGACGACGACGCCGACGATGACCGCGGGGATCAGGCCGCGCGCCATCGCGCCCGGTCGTCGCCGCCACCAGGACCAGCCGCCGCCGAGCAGGCGGGCGCCCGCGAGGAACTCGTGCATGCGGGCAGCCTAGGTGGCCGGCACGTCGTCCCGCCGCCGGGGAGCGTCGTCCGCCCCGGCCGCGGGGGTCGGGACGCCCGCGCCCCGAGCCGGGTCGTGCTCCGCGCGGAGCGGCACGACCGCGTCGACGACCATCGACCCGTCCGTCGGCCCCTCGACCGGCACCGGCACAGGCGTCGCCTCGACCCGGTCGAGCGGCGCGATCGGCTGCTGCGCGAGCGCCCGGTGCGCCCGCAGGTACGCCGGGACGAGCAGCACCACGGCCCCGGCCCACGCGAGCGGGTTGCCCCACACGACGCCGAGGTAGCCGAAGGCCGCGCCGAGCACGATCGCGGCGCCGACCCGCATGACCAGCTCGATGACGCCGGTGAGCGTCGGCACGCCCGTGCGGCCGAGCCCCTGCAGGGCGCCGCGGAGCACGAACAGCACGCCGAGCACGGCGTACAGCGCCGCGTTGACGTGCAGGAACTGGGTCGCCATCGTCACGACCTCCGCGGCGCCGTCGCCGACGAACAGCCGCACCAGCGAGGCACCCGAGACGAACAGCACGACGCCGAGCACCGCCGAGCCGGCGACCGCGAGCCACGACGCCTGGACGACGCCCTGCCGGATGCGGTCGGGGCGACCGCCGCCGAGGTTCTGCGCGACGAACATCGAGACCGCGAGGCCGAGCGACTGCAGCAGGGCGACCGCCAGGCCGTCCACGCGGGCGGCCGTCGTGTACGCGGCGACGGCGTCGGCACCGAGGGTGTTCAGCCGGACCTGCACGGCGAGCGTGCCGATCGCGATGATCGAGGCCTGGAAGCCCATGGGCAGGCCGATCCGGAGGTGCTCGGCGAGCTCGGCCCGCGGCACCCGCCAGTCGGCGCGGTGCACGTGCAGCACGGGCACCCGCCGCCGGACGTACTCCAGGCACAGCGCGACCGACAGCGCCTGCGACACGACCGTCGCGAGCGCGGCGCCGCCGACGCCGAGTCGCATCGGGCCGACCATGACCACGACCAGGACGACGTTGAGCACGCACGCCAGCGTGAGGAACCACAGCGGCGTCCGGGAGTCGCCGATCGCGCGGATGATCGCGGCGAGGAAGTTGAAGAACATGAGCGCGCCGGCGCCGAGGAAGCTCACCTGCGCGAACGTCGTGGCCTCGGCCATCAGGGACGACGGCGTCTGCAGCAGCGCGAGCGCCGGGCCCGCCAGCAGCGGCGCGCCGACGGTGAGCAGCACGCTCGTCGCGCCGGTGAGGATGGTGCCCGCGGCGACCGAGCGGCGCACGGCGGCGGCGTCCCGCGCGCCGAACGCCTGGGCGGTGGGGATCGCGAAGCCCGAGGTCATGCCCCAGGCGAAGCCGAGCAGCAGGAACAGCAGGCTGCCGGTGGCGCCGACCGCGGCGAGCGAGTCGACGCCGAGGTGGCGGCCGACGACGACGGCGTCGGCGAACTGGTAGAGCTGCTGGACGACGTTGCCCACCAGCAGGGGGACGGCGAACACGAGGATGACGCGCCAGGGACTGCCGGCGGTCAGGACCTTGGCCATGACGAGGGTGCTCCGGGGCAGGGCGGGGGTGGGTGCGGATCGGTCGGGCGGGGGGAGGGGCGGTCGCCGGTCGTGCCGTCGCGCCGCAGCACCGATCGTATCGTTTCGACGGCGGTTGACCAGAGGGTCCGGCGGGCGATTCCACCCGTTCGACGCGCCGCTGCGGGCGACGTCACACCGGCGCCGGCACCGTCCGGCTCTCGTCCCACGGGACGGCCCACCCGACGGCGTCGAGCAGCCGGTCGAGGATGAACGCGGTGAAGCCCCACACGAGCACCCCGTCGGCGTCGAACGCCGGCCCGCGCCACTCGTGGCCGCCGCGGCGCAGGACGGTGGTCACCCGGCGCGCGGGGTCCACCAGGTCCGCCACCGGGACCCGGAACACGTCGATGGTCTCCGCCGGGTCGGTCGCCGCCACCGCCGACGGCCGGTCCCACCACCCGAGGACGGGCGTGACGAGGTTGCGGCTCACGGTGACGGGCAGCAGCGGCAGCGTGCCGAGCACCCGCACGCCCGCCGGGTCGAGGCCGGTCTCCTCCCGCGCCTCGCGCAGCGCCGCCGCCTCGGGGCCCGCGTCGGTCGGGTCGATCCCGCCGCCGGGGAACGAGACCTGGCCCGGGTGGTGGCTCAGCGTGGGGGAGCGGCGGGTCAGCAGCACGTCGAGGTCCGCCGCGACCGCGGGGTGGTCGGCGCGCGCGTCCGCCGTGTCGAGGACGCCGAACAGGACGAGCACCGCCGACTGCCGGACCGGCCGTGCGTGCGACGCCTCCCGCCCGGGCGGCGGTGCGTCGAAGGCCCGCTCGGGGTCCGGAGCCCACACGGGGCGCGCGGCGCACAGGGCGACGAGGTCGGCGAGCGCCCCCGACGCCGCGCCGGCCCCCGACGCCGCGCCGGCCCCCGACGCCGCGCCGGCGCCCGACCCCGCCGTCACGTCCGCTCCCGCACCGCGTCGGCGAACGACGCCAGCCCGAGGTCCGCCCCGGGCCGCAGCGCGGCGAGGTGCTGCCGCGAGCCCAGCCGGATCGCGGCGACCTCGTCGGGCTCCAGGTCGGCGATCATCTGCGGCGTCGACAGCCACAGGTCGAGCACCGTCGGGTCGACCTCGAGGTGGAACTGCGTGCCGACCGCGGACCCGGCGCGGAACGCCTGCACGGGGGTGGTCTCCGTCGACGCGAGCAGGGTGGCTCCCGAGGGCAGGTCGACGGCGTCGGAGTGCCAGTGCAGCACGGTCGGTCGCGGGCCGGCGGGGGCGAGCAGCGGGTCGTGCGCGACCACGTCGACGGGCGCGAAGCCGATCTCGGTGCCGTGCCGCCGGTGCAGCGGCGCGCCGAGGGCGAGCGCGAGCAGCTGCATGCCGAGGCAGACGCCGAGCGTCGGCAGGCCCGCGTCGACGGCCTCGGCCAGGAGCCGGCGCTCGGCGGCCAGGCCGGGGTGGCCGGCGTCGTCGTCCGCGTCCTGCGGGCCACCCATGACGACGAGGCCGGCCAGGTCGGTCACGGCGGGCAGCCGCGGCGACGGGTCGTCGAGGACGGTGCGCGTCGTGATCGGCAGGCCGTCGAGCGCGCGGGCGACGAGGCCCGGCCCCTCGTGCGCGACGTGCGTGAGGACGAGGACGGGACGCGGCTGGCTCACGGGGCGACCCTAACCGGTGCGCGGCGCGGCGCCCGGCGGGACGCGGACGGGCACGGGCCGGGGCTCTCGCACCCCGGGCCCGGGCCCGTCCGTCACCTCGTCACGCGACGCGGTCGCGCCGCGGGCCGGTCACCACCCGTCGGGCAGCGGGCGGCCCTCGTCGTAGCCGGCGGCGGACTGGATCCCGACGACGGCGCGCTCGGCGAAGTCGTCGAGCGAGGTCGCCCCCACGTAGGTGCAGGAGGACCGCACGCCGGAGGTGATCCGGTCGACCAGGTCCTCGACGCCGGGGCGCTCGGGGTCGAGGTACATCCGGGAGGAGGAGATGCCCTCCTCGTACAGCGCCTTGCGGGCGCGGTCGAACGCGGACCCGCCGCGGGTGCGGGCGGCGACGGCGCGGGCCGAGGCCATGCCGAAGCTCTCCTTGTAGAGCCGGCCGCTCCCGTCGGCGTGCAGGTCGCCGGGGGACTCGTGGGTGCCGGCGAACCAGGACCCGACCATGACCTGCGAGGCGCCCGCGGCCAGGGCGAGCGCGACGTCGCGCGGGTGCCGCACGCCGCCGTCGGCCCAGACGTGCTTGCCGAGCTCACGCGCAGCCGCGGCGCACTCGAGGACGGCGGAGAACTGCGGCCGCCCGACGGCGGTCATCATCCGGGTGGTGCACATGGCGCCGGGGCCGACGCCGACCTTGACGATGTCGGCGCCCGCGGCGATGAGGTCGCGGGTGCCCTCGGCGGTGACGACGTTGCCGGCGACGACCGGCACCCGCGGGTCGAGCGACCGCACGGCCTCGAGGGCGTCGAGCATCTTGCGCTGGTGGCCGTGCGCGGTGTCGACGACGAGGACGTCGACCTCGGCGTCGAGCAGCGCGGCGGCCTTGCCCTTGACGTCGCCGTTCACGCCGACCGCGGCGGCCACGCGGAGGCGCCCCTGCGCGTCGAGCGCCGGGGTGTAGATCGAGGACCGCAGGGCCCCGACCTGGGTGAGCACGCCGATGAGCCGGCCGTCGCGGACGACGGGGGAGAACTTGCGCCGCGAGCCGTGCAGCCGCTCGAACGCGGCCTCCAGCCCGGCGGTGCCGCCGGACTCGACGACGGACAGCTCGACAGTGGTCGGGTCGCCGGACATCACGTCGGCGATCTGGGTGAACCGGTCGACGCCCTCGCAGTCGGCGGGGGTGACGACGCCGACGGGCCGGTCGCCCTCGACGACGACCGCGGCGCCGTGCGCGCGCTTGCCGATCAGGGTGAGCGCGGTGTGCACGGTGTCCTGCGGGGACACGACCACGGCGCTCTCGACGACGGTGTGCTTGGCCTTGACGGACGCGACCACGTCGGCGACGACGTCGGTCGGCACGTCCTGCGGCAGCACGGCCAGGCCGCCGCGGCGCGCCACGGTCTCGGCCATGCGGCGGCCGGCGACCGCGGTCATGTTGGCGACGACGACCGGGATGGTGGTGCCGGTGCCGTCGGTCGACGACAGGTCGACGTCGAAGCGGGAGGCGACCTCGGACCGGGACGGGACGAGGAAGACGTCGCCGTAGGTGAGGTCGGAGGAGGGCTGGTGCCCGGGCAGGAAGCGCATAGGTGTGTTCCCCTTTCCGCCCGATGCTACCGGGCGCCGTGCGGCACCCACCCGGGACCGCGGGACCCCGCACCGGGGCCCCGCGGGACGGGCACTACTCCTTCACAGCACCGGCGCTCTGGTTCATGATCCGCTTTTGGAAGATGAAGAACAGCACGGCGACGGGGATCGTCATGATCGCCGCGGCCGCCAGCTTCAGCGGGTACTGCGTGCCTTGGGACAGCTGGCCGGACGCCAGCTGGGCGACGCCCTTGGTGAGCGTGACCAGCTGCGGGTCCTGGGACGCGACGATGAAGTGCGACAGCTCGTTCCAGGAACCCTGGAACGACAGGATCACGATGGTCACCAGCGCGGGACGGGCCATCGGCAGCACCACGGACCAGAACACCCGGAAGGTCCCCGCGCCGTCCATGCGGGCGGCCTCCTCGACCGACGGCGGGATCGACTCGAAGAAGTTCTTCATGATGAAGATGCCGGCGGCGTCCGCGAGCAGCGGGATGATCAGGCCCGCGAACGAGTTGTAGATGCCGACCTGCTTGATCACGAGGAACTTCGGGATGAGCAGCACGACGTTCGGCACGGCCATGACGGCGACGAGCCCGGCGAACACCAGCCCGCGTCCCCGGAACCGCAACCGCGCCAGGGCGTAGCCGGCGAGCGAGTTGATGAACACCCGCCCGATCGTCACGACGACGGTGACGACCACCGAGTTCCGGAACCACAGCGGGAAGTCGGACCGCAGGAACAGCCGCTCGTAGGCCGCGGTGGACCAGGTCTGGGGGATCAGCGAGATCGCGTTCTGGGCGGCCTCGGCGTCGGTCTTGAACGACGTCGCGACCTGGATGAGGAACGGGTAGACGTACAGGATCGCGAGGACGACGAGCACCGCGTAGGTGAACGACGTCGCGAGCATGCGGCGCCGGCTGCGGCGCGCCCGCGGCGCCGGGCCGCCGGCGGGCCCGGACGCGCCGCGGGACGCACCCCGGGTGCCGCTGGTGACGGTGGCGGCGGTCATCGGTCGCTCCCGGTCGTCGAGGTGGAGGTCGTCGCGCCGGCGCCCGGGCCGCCGGTCGTGGTGGCGGTCGCGGCGACGGCGGCCGGGGGAGCGGGCGGGGTCCGGTGGAACCGCTTGCGACGAGGCACGTCGCGCTCCCGGAGCACGATCCGCTGCAGGACGGTGAGCAGCACGATGATCGCGAACAGCACGAACGCGATCGCGGCGCCACGTCCCCACTGGTTGTTCTGGAACGCCGCCGTGTACGACAGGTACGCCGGGGTGAGGGTGGTCTTGGCGGGGCCGCCCTGGGTGCCGGTGTAGATCTGGTCGAACACCTGCCAGGTGCCGATGAGGCCGAGGGTCACCACGGTGAACACGGTCGGCTTCAGCATGGGCAGCGTGACCCGGAAGAACCGCTGCCGGGCGTTGGCGCCGTCCATGACCGCGGCCTCCTCGACCTCGGCGGAGACGGCCTGCAGCGCCGCGAGGAACAGCAGCATGAACGTGCCGGAGGTGGTGAAGATCGCCAGCAGGATGAACGCGGTCATCGCCACGGACGGGCCGGCGGCCCACTCCCACAGGGAGATGCCGAGGAACCCGTGCTGCGCCAGCGCGGCCGGCGCCGAGTCGACGCCGAGGGTGCCGAGCAGCAGGTGGATCACGCCCTGCGGGTCGTTGAACCAGTTCGGACCGGTGATCGACAGCTTCGCGAGGATCGCGTTGATGGTGCCCGAGGCGGAGAACAGGAACAGCCACAGCACCGTGATGGCGACCGACGACGTCACGGACGGGAAGTAGAACGCCGTCCGGAAGAAGCCCTTCCCGCGCAGCGCGGCGCGGTTGACCATCGTCGCGAGGAACAGGGCGAGCGCGGTCTGCAGCGGGACGACCAGCAGGACGTAGTACGCGTTGTTGCGCATCGCCGTGCCGAAGTCCTGGGTGGCGAGGCCGCCGCCGAGCAGCAGGCGCTCGTAGTTGTCGAGCCCGACGAACCCGACGTCCGACGACAGCGGGCTGCCGCGGCCGGTCCAGTCGGACAGGCTGACCCAGAGCGCCATGAGCACCGGCACGACCAGGAACAGCCCCAGGATGACGAGCATCGGGGTGAGGAACAGCCACCCCGACGCGGCCTCGCGGCCCC
>NZ_JAHVCI010000083.1:0-12398 GCF_019265565.1 Cellulomonas sp. PS-H5 | reverse complement strand
CCCGGCGTCGCCGGCGCAGGCGGGTACCCCGGCACCGCCGGCGCGAGCGGGTACCCGGGCACCGCGGGCGGGTACGCCGGGCCTGCGGCGCCCGGGACCAGGTGCGGCGGCGCGCCGTGCACCGCCCCGGCGCCGGGCGCCTGCTGGTAGCCGCCGGCGTACGGTCCGGCCGCCGGCGCTGCGTGCCCGGGCGGCACGCCGTACCCGCCGGCGAAGGTGGCGGGCCCGGGGACACCGGGCGACCCCGGAGCGCCGTGCGCGCCGGGGCCCGGACCGCCGCCCGAGCGCGCCCTCAGGCCCCGCACCTGCAGCTCCATCACCCGCAGCTCCAGCTGCTCGACCCGGCGCTGCACCGGCCAGGTGCGCACCACGAACAGGATCATCACCACCAGCGAGACGACCGGCAGCACCAGCGCCAGGCACCACCACCGGGAGTAGCCCGCTCGGGCCGCGACGGTCGCGTACGCCCACAGCCACAGCGCCGTGACCACCAGCGCGGCCACGAGCAGGACTTCCAGCGGCAGCTCGTCCAGGAACGCGTACGGGTCCATCCCACCGAGAGTGGCCCGCCCGGGCACCACTCACCGGCCACCTACCCCGGGGGTCGCGCCCGGGGCTCGCCCGGGTCAGCGCTGCGGCAGCCGCACGACCTCGACGAAGAACTCGTCGATCTGCCGGACGACCTCGATGAACCGCTCGAAGTCGACGGGCTTCGTCACGTAGGCGTTGGCGTGCAGCGAGTAGGAGCGCACGACGTCCTCCTCGGCCTCCGAGGTGGTGAGCACGACGACCGGGATGCTGCGGAGCGCGTCGTCGTTCTTCATCGCCTCCAGCACCTCACGGCCGTCCATGCGCGGCAGGTTGAGGTCGAGGAGCACGAGGTCCGGCGTCGGGGCGTCGGCGTGCTCGCCCTCCTTGCGCAGGAACGCCAGCGCGCTGACGCCGTCGGAGACGACCGCGAGCCGGTTCGCGACCTTGTTGTCCTCGAACGCCTCGCGCGTCATCAGGACGTCGCCCGGGTCGTCCTCGACGAGCAGGACGTCGATCACCTTGCCGTTGCGTGCCACGCTCACTCCGATCCCTCGGCCTCTCGGCCGTCCTGGTCCTGGCGGTCGTCCTGCTCGGGCTCCGCGACGGCCGGCAGCGTCCAGCGGATGCTGGTGCCCGGGCCGTCGGGCTCGCCGAGCCAGATCCGACCGCCGTGGTACTCCACGATCTTCTTGCACAGGGCGAGCCCGATGCCGGTGCCCTCGTACAGGTCCTTGGGGTGCAGCCGCTGGAAGATCACGAACACGCGCTCCGCGTACTGCGGGTCGATGCCGATCCCGTTGTCCCGGCACTCGAGCTCCCACGAGTCTCCCACCCGCCGGGCGCTGATCCGGACCACCGGCGGCCGCTCGGGGTCGCGGAACTTGATCGCGTTGCCGACGAGGTTCTGCAGCAGCTGGACGAGCAGCGGGCGCTCGCCGCGCACGACGGGCAGCTCGTCGGACGTGACGACGGCCCCGGTGTCCTCGACCAGGTTGTCCAGGTTGTCGAGCGCGGCACCGAGCGCGTCGGCCAGCGGCACGTCCGCGAGCTCGCCGCCCAGGCGGCCGACCCGGGAGAACCCGAGCAGGTCCTGGATGAGCTGCTGCATCCGCTTCGCGCCGTCGACGGCGAACGCGATGTACTGGTCCGCGCGCTCGTCCATCTGCCCGCCGTACCGCTTCTGCAGCAGCTGGGTGAACGAGGCGACCTTGCGCAGCGGCTCCTGCAGGTCGTGCGAGGCGACGTAGGCGAACTGCTCGAGGTCCCGGTTGGACCGGCGCAGCTCCTCCGCCTGGTCCGCGAGCCGGTCGTGCGCATCGGCGATCTCGGCACGCTGCGCCTCCACGGCCTGCACCTGGGCGACCAGGCCCAGCCGCATCCGCTCGACGGTGTCGGCCAGGTCGGCGATCTCGCCCGGCCCGGTGGTGCGCACGGGGTGGTGCAGGTCGCCCTCGCTGACCGCGCGCGCGTCGGCGGCGAGCGCGTCGAGCGGCTCGGCGATCCACGAGCGCAGCGTCCGCCAGAGGACCGCGCCCGCGACCGCACCCGCGATCACGAGCGCGACCAGCGAGCCGATGACGACGCGGGTCCACATCGCGAGGGACGACGCGGCCTCGTCGCGGCGCTCCCGCAGCACGTCGAGGTAGTCCTGGACCGCGGTGCGCGTCTTGTCGAACAGCGTGCGGCCGCCCTCGATCTCCTCCGCGGTCACCGCGGCGGGACCGCCCGCGGCGACGGCGGCGATCGTCGGCTGCGCGAACTCCTCGTCCCAGCGCTCCGCCGCGGCGACCGCGGCCGCCGCGGCCTCCCGGACCGGCGCGGACGCCCCGCCCTCGGCGACCGCGGCGAAGGCCCGCGTCGCGTCCTGGGCGTTCTCGTACGGCTCGAGCGTGCCGTCGAAGCCGGTGAGGGCGTAGCCGCGCACCGCGGTCTCGCCGTCGACCAGCTGCGTGTACGCGGTCTCGGCGTTCGTGATCGCCTCGAAGTACCGGTCGGTCACGAGGTCCTGGGCGTCGAGCATCCGCCACAGCGCGACGCCCGAGCCGACGAACACGAGGGCCAGCACGACGCCCGCGACCACGAGGGCGGCGCCGAGGCGGCGGCGCAGCGTCGTGCGGGGCCGCGCGGCCGGGCCGGCGGCGAGGGGGGCGGCCGTCACGCGGGGGCCCCGCCCCAGCCGAGCACGACGACCGCGGTGTCGTCGACGAGCTCGCCGCCGTGCCGGCGGCGCACCTCGCGCAGCACCTCGTCCACCGGGTCAGCCGGCGCGCCGGCCAGCACCCCGTCCACCAGCTCCAGCAGACCGGCCTTGCCGATCCGCTCGTGGGTCCCGCTGATCGTCGCCTCCAGCACGCCGTCCGTGTACATCATGAGCCGCCACCGGTCGCCCAGCTCGAGCCGGCGGGGACGCCAGGCGCCGTCCACCGGGATGCCCAGGGCGCGCCCGCGGAGCTCGCGCGGCAGCAGCTCCGACGGCCGTCCCGCGTCCGGGTCCCCGAGCAGGAAGGGCACCGGGTGGCCCGCCAGGTACAGGTCGACCGTCGAGCGGTCGGGCGCGATCTCGACCATCGACATCGTGGTGAACACCTCGTCACGGGCCCGCTCGGACTCCAGCACCCGCTCCAGCAGGGGCAGCAGCTCGGGGGTCGTCGTGCCGGCGAGCACCAGGGTGCGCCAGGCCGTGCGCAGCACCGCGCCGAGCGCGGCCTCGTCCGGGCCGTGCCCGCAGACGTCCCCGACGATCGCGAGGACCGTGCCGTCGGGGCGCTCGATCACGTCGTAGAAGTCGCCGCCGAGCACGCCGTCCCGCCCCGCGCGGTAGCCCACGCGCACCTCCAGGCGGTCGTCCCGCACGGACGGGCGCGGCAGCAGCGCGCTCTCCAGCCGCACGGTCTCCTCGGCCCGGACCATGCTGCGGTACAGCTCGCGGTCGACCGCCTGCAGACGGCGCCGCTGCACCGCGTACCGCACCGAGCGGCCGAGCAGCTCGCCGTCGACCTCGCCCTTGACCAGGTAGTCCTGCGCGCCGGCGGCGACCGCCTGCAGCCCGGTCTCGGTGTCGGTCCGCCCGGTGAGCACGACCACCGCCGGGGCGCCGGCCGACAGCAGGGTCTGCAGCGCGCCGAGGCCCACGGAGTCGGGCAGGCCCAGGTCGAGCAGGACGCAGTCGACGTCGAGGCGCGCGGTGGCCTCGTCGAGCGTCCGCGCCCGCACCAGGCGCGCGTCCAGGCCCGCGTCGGACAGGTGCTCCTCCACGAGGAGCGCGTCGCCGTCGTCGTCCTCGACCAGCAGCACCGCGATGGGGCCGCCGTCCAGGGGGTCGGCGGGGCGACCGGCGCGGCCGGGCCACGCGGGCGGCGTCACCACGCCCGGCGTCGTGCTCTCGGTCACCCCTCCACCTCTCTGCGCTCGTCGCAGCATAGGCGAGCGGGCGGCGGCCGCACGGCGGGACCCACCCGCGACGACGCCGCGTGACCTGCGGACTCGCCCGGGCGGGCGCCCCGGTCAGTGACGAAGGTCGCGCGCGACCCGCAGGACGACGTCGGTCGCCTCGGGCTCGCCGACGCTGATCCGCACGCCGTCGCCGGCGAACGGCCGCACGAGCACGCCCGCCGCCGTCGCCGCCTCGGCGAACCGCGCGGTGCCGTCGCCGAGCGCCAGCCACACGAAGTTCGCCTGGCTGTCCGGGACGTCCCAGCCGTGCTCGCGCAGGCCGGCCAGCAGCCGGGTCCGCTCCCGCACGATCCCGTCCACGCGCTCGAGGAGCTCGTCCCGCGCGCGCAGCGACGCCACGCCGGCGAGCTGGGCCAGGTGCGACACCCCGAACGGCGTCGAGGCCGCGCGGATGCCCGCGGCGAGGCGGGCGTCGGCGACCGCGTACCCGACCCGCAGCCCCGCCAGGCCGTAGGCCTTCGAGAACGTCCGCAGCAGGACGACGTTCGGGTGCGCGGCCAGCACGGCCAGCCCGTCCGGGGCCTGCGGGTCGCGCACGAACTCCACGTACGCCTCGTCGAGCACCACGAGCACGTCCCGCGGCACGGCGGCCAGGAACGCGTCGAGCTCGTCGGCGTGCACCGCGGGCCCGGTCGGGTTGTTCGGCGTGCACACCAGCACCACGCGGGTCCGCTCCGTCACCGCGGCCGCGAGCGCCGGCAGGTCCAGCCGGCCGTCCGCCCCGACCGGCACCGGGACGCCCGTCGCCCCCGCGAGGGTCACCGCGATCGGGTACGCCTCGAACGACCGCCAGGGGTGCACCACCTCGTCGCCCGCGTCGCAGAACGCCGCGAGCACGTGGCCCAGCACGGCCACGGAGCCGCAGCCCGCGACCACCTGGTCGGCCTGCACGCCCAGGTGGTCCGCGACCGCCTCGACGAGGTCGGTGGCGTACATGTCCGGGTACCGGTTCACGTCCACGGCGCCGTCCGCGATCGCCGCCACCACCGACGGCAGCGGCGGGTACGGGTTCTCGTTCGACGACAGCTTGAACGCGGCCGCGCCGACGGGGACGCGGGCGCCCGGGACGTACGGGGGGAGGCTCGCGAGGGCGGGGCGCAGGGGCACGTGCTTCACGCGGTCAGGATGCCACCGCACGGACCGGCGCCGGGACGGTCGGCCGCGGGGTGGTCGGCGGGCCGCCGCGCGATGGGGCTGCCGCGGTGGCGGGCTCGATGGCAGGATCGGCGCATGAGCTTCGTGCTGCGGGTCCTGATCAGCGGCGTCGCCCTGTGGCTGGCCGAGGTGCTGCTGCCGGGCATCTCGATCGTCGGCGCCGACAGCACGTGGGGGCGGATCGGCGTGATCCTCGCGGTCGCGCTGGTGTTCGGGATCGTCAACGCGATCGTGAAGCCGATCGTGAACATCATCTCGATCCCGCTGTACATCCTCACGCTGGGCCTGTTCACGCTGGTCGTCAACGCGCTGATGCTCATGCTCACCGCCTGGATCACCGAGCAGACCGACTGGGGCCTGCGGATCGACGACTTCGGCGACGCCTTCGTCGGCGCGCTCATCGTCTCCGTGGTGTCCTTCGCCCTGAGCGTCGCGATCCCGCGCAGCCGCGACCGCTGAGCCGCGCGGCGCGGCGCCGTCTGGCGTCGTCGCTGGTCAGCGCCGCGCGGTCACCCGGACGGGCGATATCACCCGCCCCCATCTGTTGCCTGCTCCGCCGGGCGCTCCTACCGTCGACGGGGTCAGGGCCCGCCAGAGACGGTGGGCCCGCCGGGGAGACTCAGGGGGAGTCGCCATGACAGCGCGACCGGGTGCCGCACAGCGTGCGCGCTTGCTCGCGTCGCGATGGGCCCGTCGGGGCCTGTACGCGGCGGGCGGGCTGACGCTCGCCGGTGCCGCCATGGTCGCGCTCGCCCCCGCCGCCTCCGCCGACGAGGCGCCGCCGCCCTCCTCCGGGCCCGTCTCCTCGCTGCTCGGCGGGGTGGGGGACCTGGTCGGCTCGGTCGTGCACCCAGTGACGGAGCAGGTCGTGGCGCCCGTGGTGCAGGCGGTGCTGCCGCCGGCCGCGGCGACCCCGCCGACCCCCGCACCGGCCGCTCCCCCGCACCCGGGGCCCGCCGCGCCGGCGCCCGCCGACCCCGGACCCGCCGCACCGGCGGCCCACGCCGAGCACCCCGACACCCCCGCGGCCGAGGTCGTCGCCTCGACGCCCGCGGTGACGACCCCCGCGGCCGAGGCGCCCGGGCTGGTGGGCGCCGTGACCTCCGCATTGGGCGACGAGGTCGTCGCGCCCGTCGTCGACGCCGCCTCGCCGCTGGTCGACGTCCTGGCCGGTGGCGTCGTGGCGTCGGTCGCGCAGGCGACCGAGCCGCTGGCGCCGGTCCTCGGCCCGGTGACCTCCGCCGTGGTGGCCCCGGTCGCCGAGACGGTCCTCGCCCCGGTGGTCACCGCGATCGCCCCGGCGGTCACGCCGCTCGCGCCCGCCCTCACCCCCGTGGTCGCCCCGGTGGTCACCGGCGTGCTCGACCCGGTGCTCGGCGGACTCGGGGGGACGCCGGTGGGCGACGCCCTCGCGCCGGTGGTGGGCGTCCTGCGCCCGGTGACCGACACCCTGGTGCCGCCGACCGTGACGCCCCCGACCGTCACGCCGCCGACCGCCCCCGCGGCGCCCGACGCCGCCACCACGGACCCCGCGCACCTGGCAGCCCTGCTGCCCTGGGCCGGCGCCGGCCTCCTGGTGGACGCGCCCTCCGGCGCCGGCACGACCCCGGCCGCCGTAGCGGCTCCCGCCGACGCGCTCCTCCCGGCGACCGCCGGCACCGACGACGCCGCCCGGTCCGCGTCCGCGCCCGTCGGCGGTGGCGACCGCCCGGTGCCGCCGGCGCCCAGCGCCCCGGCCCCGTCCGGCACCGGCTCCGCCGGCAGCCCGCTGCGCACCCCCGCCGGCCAGGACGTCCTGGCGGTCCTCACGACTCTCGCGCTGGTCCTGGGCGGGTCGCGGCTCCTCGCCGCCGCCCGCGACCGCGTCGAGCTCCCGCTCCGTCTCCGCGACGTCCCCGTCTTCCCCGCCTGAGTCGGGCCCCGGCGCCCGCAGCATCCGTGCCGCCGCGCCACACGGGCCCTCGCGCCGCACGCCGGCGCACCGACTCAGAAGCAGGGGAAGACCACCATGCACAGGAACATGAGGCGAGCGGTCCACACCGCTCTGCTGACCGGCGGCCTCGTCGTCGCCGGGGCCGTGTCGGCCTACGCCGCCGACGACGACGGCCTGCTGTCCGGCCTCGGCATCGAGGCACCCGTCGACGTCTCCGTGGACGTGACCGGCCTCGCCGCCGGCGTCCTCGGTGACGCGACGACGACGACCACGGCGCCCGCCGCGGCCGCACCCGCCGCGCCGGCGGCGCCCGCTCCGACGGCCTCCGTCGGCGGCGGCAGCACCGACGGGGTGGCGTCCGGCACCGCCGTGGCCGCCCCCGTGAGCGTCCCCGTGGACGTCTCGACGGTCGCCGTGGGAGTGCTCGGCGACGCGAGCGCCACCGCCCCGGCGACCACCCCGGCCGCACCCGCCGCCGCCCCGACCGCCACGGTCGAGGGCGGGGACGCCGACGGCATCGCCTCCGGCACCGGGGTCGCGGCCCCGATCAGCGTCCCGGTCGACGTCGACGGCGTCGCGCTGGGGGTGCTGGGCGACGCCACGACGTCGTCCACCGGCACCGAGGGCACCACCGACGCCCCGACCGCCGAGGTCGGCGGCGGCGACTCCGACGCCCCGCTCGCGGGCACCGGCATCGCGGCCCCGATCGACGTCCCCGTGACCGTCGGGGACGTCGCCCTCGGCCTCCTCGGCGACGCGAGCACCACCTCCACCGGCACCGGTCCGGAGGGCACCACCGGTGCGCCGACCGCCGAGGCCGGCACCGGCGACTCCGACGGCCTCGGCTCCGGCACCGCCGTCGCCGCGCCGATCAGCATCCCGATCACCCTCGGGGACATCGCGCTCAGCCTCCTCGGCGACGCCACGACGTCGTCCACCGGCACCGGCACCCAGGGCACCACCGACGCCCCGGCCGCCGAGGTCGGCGGCGGCGACTCCGACGCCCCGCTCGCGGGCACCGGCGCCGCGGCCCCGATCAACGTCCCCGTGACCGTCGGGGACATCGCGCTCGGCCTCCTCGGCGACGCGAGTACCACCTCCACCGGCACCGGTCCGGAGGGCACCCCCGGTGCGCCGACCGCCGAGGCCGGCACCGGCGACTCCGACGGCATCGCCTCCGGCACCGCCGTCGCCGCGCCGATCAGCATCCCGATCACCGTCGGCGACGTCGCGCTCGGCCTCCTCGGCGACGCGGCCACCACGTCGACCGGCACCTCGGGCACCGGGACCGACGCCCCGACCGCCGAGGTCGGCGGAGGCGACTCCGACGGCCTGCTGACCGGTATCGGCATCGCGCTGCCGATCTCCGTGCCGGTCTCGATCGGCGACGTCGCGCTCGGCGTCGTCGGCGAGGCCGCGATCGTCGAGCCGGGCACGGGCACGGGCACGGGCACCGACCCCGGTACCACCGAGCCGGGTACGACCGACCCCGGCACCACCGAGCCGGGCACCACGGACCCGGGCACGACCGACCCCGGCACCACCGGCACGGCGACCGGGACCGACGACGGCACCACCGCTGTCGCCGACGTCGCCTTCAGCTCCGAGGTCCTCGCCGCGGCCGACCTGGCCGCCGCCCTCGACCGCTCGGCCGCCACGGCGGTGACGGTGCCGGCCGCGCTGGCCCCGACGGGCGCTCCGGCCGCCCTGACGGTGCTGGCCGCGCTCGGCCTGGTGGGCCTCGGCCTGCTGCTCCGCCGGATCCCGCGGGTGGTGCTCACCTGACCGCCCGCCACTGAACCCGTCGGCCGGCGGCGGATGCGGGTCCTCCGCCGGCCGACGGACCCCGAGGTCCTCGGACCCCGCAGCTCGGGGCGGCTCTCGCTGACGCCGACCCCGGAACCGAAGGAAGGGAGTGGAACCGGCCACCGCGGCCGGCGACGGGTGCGGGCCCGTCGCCGGCCCGCGGCACGGCGTCAGGAGGCGCGGAAGGACCGCGCCATCTCGCGCTGCTCGTCGAGCACCTCACCGATCCGGGCCTGGACCTCGTCCATGCGCCGGATCGTCGTGCTGACCGACTCGATGCCCCGGGACACCGCGGCGGTGTTCGCCTGGATGTCCGCGACCTGCTGCTCGACGCGGGAGGTCGCGGTCGAGGTGCCGCCGGCGAGGTCCTTCACCTCGGTGGCGACCACCGCGAACCCGCGGCCCGCCTGCCCGGCGCGGGCGGCCTCGATCGTGGCGTTCAGCGCGAGCAGGTTGGTCTGGTCGGCGATCGAGGAGATGACCCGGATGACGTCGCCCACGGCGGAGGACGAGGCCTCGAGCGTGCGGACCTCCTCGGCCATGGCGGCGGTCTGCGCGACGGCCTCCTCAGCGACCCGGACGGCCTCGGACGCGCTCTCCGACAGCCGCGCGACGCTGCCGAGGAGCGCCTCGGACGCGGCGCGGTCCCGCTCGGCCGCCCGGAGGATGTCGACCCGCTGGGACACCAGGCGCGCGACGTTGCGCAGCGAGCCGCGCCGGCTGTCGGTGAGCTCGATCGTCTCGGTGGTGAAGAAGTCCATCGTCCCGAGGACCTCGTCGCCGACGACCACCGGGATGCACACCCCGGACCGGACGCCGGCGCGCTGGGCGGCGGGCGCCCGCACGCAGTCGGTGAGCTCGCCGAGGTCCCGGACGAACACCAGGTCCCGCGCGCGCCACGCGCGCCCGGCCAGGCCGACGCCCTCGGCGAAGCTCGCCGCGAGCGTCACCCGGCGGAACTCCTCGCCCGCGGTGCCGGACTCCACCTGGAACCGGAGCACCCGCGCCTCGGGGTCGACCGCCCAGTACGAGCCGTACTCCCAGCCGAACTCCTCGCGCACCGTGTCGAGGGCGACGCGCAGCGCCTGCTCCTCCTCGGTGCACTGCCCGACCTTGGCGACCGAGGTCGTCACCGCCTGCTGGTCGCGCGCGACCTGCGCGATCTCGTCGGCGGCGCGCCGCGCCTCGAGGGCCTGCGAGAGGGTCCGCGCGAGCACGTCGAGCACGAGCACCTGCGCGGGCCCCTCCCCCCGGCGCTCCGTAGACAGGAAGTCGAGCACCGCCACGACCTCGCCGTGGTGCCACAACGGCATCGTCATCGCCCCGCGGGCGCCGGCCCGCAGGAACGCCTCGCCGCGCGCGCAGTTGGTGTCGTGCTCCCGGAGGTCGGCGACCGGCAGCACCCCGTCGCGCTGCCACGCGAGCCCGCACAGCCCGACGCCCTTCGGCATCCGGTAGCCGGGGGTCATCTCGGTCAGCTCGCGGGACAGGTGCCCCGACTGGGCGACGAACACCAGCGCGCGCTCGCCCGGGTCGACCCGCCAGGCCGACGCGTAGTCGAACCCGAGAGCGGCGCGGATCGTCTCGACGATGTCGCCGAGCCCGCCGCAGCCCGCCGACGTCCCCAGCGCCCGGACGACGTCGTCCAGCGCCCGGAGCTCCCGCTCCGCCTCGATGCCCGGCGCCGGCTCGGCCTCCCGGCCCCGCCGTCCCCTCAGACCCGCCATGTCCGTACCCCTCGCTGCTGTGCCTGCGCGCCCCTGCGTCTGCTCCGCACGGCTCCCCTGAGTGGCCTCCGCATCGGCAGCGACGGCGGCTGCGTGAGGGTTCGGGCGAGCGCTCTCCCCGTCCGGGCGCGCGGCGTCACCCGCGCGTGCGCACCTCCGGGGCCGCGCGCGGACGCCTGACCTGCCCCGACGGGCGAGCGCGGTCCGCAGGGCGTCGGCCGCGGATCACCCGATCGCCCGTCGTGGGAGGATGCGGCCCATGCCCGCGCACGAGAGCAGCCCGTCCGCCGCGCCCGTCGCCCGCACGTCGCTCGCCGACGTCGAGCCGCCGATCGCCCTCGGCCCGCTGGACGGCCGGTACCGCCGGACCGTCGCGCCCCTGGTCGACCACCTGTCCGAGGCGGCGCTGAACCGCGAGCGGGTGCACGTCGAGGTCGAGTGGCTGATCCACCTGACCTCGCACGGCGTGGTCCCGGGCGCCCCGGCGCTCTCCGACGCGGAGCAGGCGTACCTCCGGGCGGTCGTCACGGGGTTCGGCGCCGACGACGTCGCCCGCCTGGCCGAGATCGAGCGCACCACCGTGCACGACGTGAAGGCCGTCGAGTACTTCCTCAAGGAGAAGATCGCCGCGGCCCCGTCGGTGCTCGGCGAGGGCACCGTGCTGCCGTCGGTCTCCGAGCTCGTGCACTTCTGCTGCACCAGCGAGGACATCAACAACCTGTCGTACTCGCTCATGGTCCGCGGGGCCGTGCGCGACGTGTGGCTGCCCGCCGCGGCGGGCCTCGTCGACGACCTCGCCGCCCTGGCCCGCGACCTCGCCGACGTCCCGATGCTCGCGCTCACCCACGGCCAGCCCGCGACGCCCACCACGCTCGGCAAGGAGCTCGCGGTCCTCGCGCACCGGCTGCGCCGGCAGCTCCGCCGGGTCGAGGGCGCGGAGTACCTGGGCAAGCTGAACGGCGCGACAGGCACCTACGGCGCACACGTGGTCGCGGTCCCGGGCGCCGACTGGCCGGAGGTCAGCCGCACGTTCGTCGAGCACCTGGGCCTGACCTGGAACCCGCTGACGACGCAGATCGAGTCGCACGACTGGCAGGCCGAGCTGTACGCCGACGTCGCGCGGTTCAACCGGGTGCTGCACAACCTCGCGACGGACGTGTGGTCCTACATCTCCCGGGGCGTGTTCACCCAGATCCCGGTCGCCGGTGCGACGGGGTCGTCGACGATGCCGCACAAGGTGAACCCGATCCGGTTCGAGAACGCCGAGGCGAACCTCGAGCTGTCCTGCGCCCTGCTCGACTCGCTCGGCGCGACGCTGGTCACCAGCCGGCTGCAGCGCGACCTCACCGACTCCACCACGCAGCGGAACATCGGCCCCGCGTTCGGGCACTCGCTGCTCGCCGTCGACAACGTGCGCCGCGGCCTCGCCGCGCTGTCGGTCGACCGGGACCTGCTGGCGCGCGAGCTCGACCAGAACTGGGAGGTCCTGGGCGAGCCCGTGCAGTCCGCGATGCGCGCGGCCGCGGTCGCGGGGGTCACCGGCATGGAGAACCCGTACGAGCGGCTCAAGGAGCTGACCCGCGGCCGCCGGCTCACGGCGGACGACATGCGGGAGTTCATCGCGGGCCTGGGCCTGCCGGCGGACGTCGAGACCCGCCTCCAGGCGCTGACCCCGGCCGGCTACACGGGCCTGGCGGCGGACCTCCTCCGCTACCTGGACGCCTGACCCCGCCCCGGATCTCGTCGAGATAGGGCCTCCGCGGCGAGGTAGGACCGTCCACGGTCCTACCTCG
>NZ_JAHVCI010000082.1:0-12444 GCF_019265565.1 Cellulomonas sp. PS-H5 | reverse complement strand
CGCGGCGCTGCGGCGGACCGCGGCCGCCGAGCCGGACGGAGCCCTGCCGGCGGACCGCGGCCGTCGAGCCGGACGGAGCCCTGCCGGCGGACCCGGCGGCGTGCCGGGACCGGGTGCGGCCGACGCCACACGCGCGCCGCACCCCCGCCCCGCGACGGGAGGGGCAGGATGCTGGGGGCGCCACCCCGCGGCGCCGCACCGAGGAACGGGGGACGCATGGCCAGGCTCCGGGTGCCGGTCCAGCTGCGCTGGTCCGACATGGACGCGTACGGGCACGTGAACAACGTCGAGCTGCTGCGGCTGCTCGAGGAGGCGCGCATCGAGGCGTTCTGGGCGCACCCCGCGCCCGCCGACCCGCTGGGTGAGGGCGCCGCGCCCGCGACCGGGCCCGCCGACCGCGAGACCTGGCCGACCGCCGTGCTCGACGCCGGGCCGGGCGCGCGCACCGCGACGCTGGTCGCCCGCCAGGAGGTCGAGTACCTGCGCCCGCTGGGCTACCGCCGCACGCCTGTCGTCGTCGACATGTGGATCGGCCACCTCGGCGGCGCGAGCATCGACGTCTGCTACGAGGTGCACGACGCGTCCCCGGACGACGCCGCCGCGGGCGCGCCCGGCCCGTACGCCCGCGCGGTCACGACGCTGGTGCTCGTCGACGCCGCGAGCGGGTCGCCCCGCCGGATCGGCGAGACCGAGCGCGCGGCCTGGCTCCCGTACGTCGAGGTTCCGCCGACCTTCCGCCGCCGCGGCCGCTGACCCCCGCGCGCGCCGATCTGCCCCTCGGCGCGCGATCGGTGCTTCCGCACGAGATCGGTGCTCCCAGCCACCGATCTCGGCGCGAACCACCGATCTCGGCGAGCCCGCGCGCCGAGATAGGACCCGCGCGCCGAGGTAGGACCGCAGACGGTCCTATCTCGGTGCCGCGGTCCTCTCTCGGCGCAGAGGCGTGCGGGCGCGGGCGGGTCAGCGCGGGCGCAGGCGGGTCAGCGCGGGCGAGCCCGCGCGGCGGGTCAGCGCGGGAGGTCGCGGCGGGAGCGCTCCGCGGTCTCCGCCGCGCGGGCGATGTTGCGCTGCATCCCGCCGAACACCACGCCGTGGAACGGGTAGACCGACCACCAGTACAGCTGCCCGAGCAGACCGTGCGGGTGGAACACGGCCCGCTGCGCGAACCGGGTGGGCGGCGTGGTCCAGCGGTCGGGCGACACGTCGGCCGGGCGGTCGTCGCCGTCGGTGGAGCCGGTCGCGGGCCGCGCGGGCTCGCCGCCCTCCGGCTCGACCCGCAGCTCCAGCCACGCCAGGCCGGGCAGCCGCATCTCGGCGCGCAGCCGCAGGAGCCGGCCGGGCTGCACCTCCTCGACCCGCCAGAAGTCCACGGCGTCGTCGACGACGAGCCGCCGCGGGTCCCGCCGGCCGCGGCGCAGGCCCGGCCCGCCGACGACCCGGTCCATCAGCCCGCGCACCCGCCAGGCGAGCGACCACGAGTACCAGCCGCGCTCGCCGCCCACCGACTCCAGCACCCGCCACAGCGCCGCGGGGGAGGCGTCGACGTCGACGCTCCGGGCGTCCTCGTAGAGCGACCCGCCGGCCCAGTCCGGGTCGGACGGCAGCGGCTCGGACGGCGCCCCGGGCACGCCTGCGGACGACCACCGCGTGGTGACGTCGGCCTCGCGGATGCGGGCGAGCGCCAGCCGCAGCGCGCGGGGGAACGAGATCAGCCCCTCCGGCGGGTCCGGGACGTACTGAGCGATGTCGTGCTCGTCGCAGACCACCTCGTGCACCAGCGACTCGACCAGCGGGCGAGCGATCCCGGACGGCACCGGCGTGACCAGCCCGACCCAGTGGCTCGACAGCCGCGGCGTGAGCACGGGCACCTTGACGATGATCCGCCGCGGCAGCCCGGCGGCCTTCGCGTACCCCTGCATCATGTCGCGGTAGGTCAGGACGTCGGGGCCCCCGATGTCGAACTCCCGGCTCACCTCCGGCGGCATCGACGCCGAGCCCACCAGGTAGCGGAGCACGTCACGGACGGCGATCGGCTGGATCCGGTTGTCCAGCCACTTCGGCACCGTCATCGCGGGCAGCCGCTCGGTGAGGTACCGCATCATCTCGAACGACGCCGACCCCGAGCCGAGGATCACGGCCGCGCGCAGCACCGTCGTCGGCACGCCCGAGGCCAGCAGGATCTCGCCGACCTCCTTGCGCGACGCGAGATGCGGGGACAGGTCCTCGGTGTCGGGGGACAGCCCGCCGAGGTAGACGATCCGGCCGACGCCCGCCTCGCGCGCGGCGGCGCCGAACACGAGCGCCGTGTGCCGGTCGCGCTGCTCGAAGCGTCGGCCCGAGCCGAGCGAGTGGATCAGGTAGTAGGCGACGTCGGTGCCCTCGAGGGCCGCGCGGATCTGCTCGGGCTCGGCGGCGTCCGCCTGGGCCACCTCGACGGCGTCGTACCAGGGGCGGCCGCGCAGCCGCTCGGGGCGCCGGGCGATCGCGCGCACCCGGTAGCCCGCGGCGAGCAGCTCGGGCACGAGGCGGCCGCCGACGTAGCCGGTCACGCCGGTCACGGCGACGAGCGGGGCGTCGGGGCGCGGGCGGCCGTCGTCGCCGACGCCGGGGACGATCCCGGTCAGGGTGCGGGCGACCGGCTCGTGGAGCAGGTCGTCGGCGGTGGGCGCGTCCGCGCCCGGGCTGGTCACGGCGGGGTCCTGGGGCACGTCCGCAGTCTCCGACGCCTCTGCGCGGCCCGCATCCGGGGGCGCGGGTGCTCCCACCCCGCAGGGGAGCGCGGGTGCATGATCGGACCATGGGCGAGCACGGGTCGGGGGAGCAGGGCTGGGCCGCGGTGGACGCGTACCTGGTCGAGGAGCTGGTGCCGGAGAGCGCCGCGCTGGTCGCGGCGCGGGACGCCGGCCGTGCGGCCGGGCTGCCGGCCATCGAGGTCGCGCCGACGGAGGGCCGGCTGCTGTGGCTGCTGTGCCGGATCGCGGGTGCCCGCAGGGTGCTGGAGTTCGGCACGCTCGCCGGGTACAGCACGCTGTGGTTCGCCGACGCGGTCGGGGCGGACGGGCACGTGACGACGCTCGAGATCGACCCCGCGCACGCCGCGGTCGCCCGGGACAACTTCGTGCGGGCGGGCGTCGCAGACCGGGTGCGGCTGGTCGAGGGGCCGGCGGGCGACTCGGCCGAGCAGCTGGTCGCGCAGGGGGAGGACGCGTTCGACCTGGTGTTCGTCGACGCCGACAAGCCCAGCAACGCGCGCTACCTCGACCTCGCGGTGCGGCTGTCCCACCCCGGCACGGTGATCGTCGTCGACAACGTGGTCCGCCGGGGCGAGGTGGCCGACGCGGCGTCCGAGGACCCGCGCGTCGTGGGGTCGCGGGAGGTGCTGCACGCGCTCGGCACGCACCCGCGGCTGGACGCGACCGCCCTGCAGACGGTGGGCGCGAAGGGCTGGGACGGCTTCGCGCTGGCGCGCGTCCGGGACTGACGCCCTCAGGACAGCAGCGCCAGCGTCTCCTTCTCCGCGACCCCCTGGGAGCGGGTGGGCCGGATCGTGCTGCCGTGCGACCACAGCTCGACGATCCGCGGGTCGATGTAGGACGCCCGGCATACCGCGGGGGTGTTGCCGAGCTCGTGGGACACCGCCTTGACCACCGTCGCCACGACCCGCCGCCGCCCCCGCTCGGACTTCGGCGCCGCGCCGGACGCCGCCAGCCCGCGCGCCGCGAGGACGGTCGCGTGCCAGGTGCGGAAGTCCTTCGGGCTGGCGTCGTCGCCCAGCCGGTGCTTCACGTCCGCGCCGACCTCGGCGCTGGTGATGTCGTGCCAGCCGTCGTCGTCGCGCCACGCCAGCAGCTCGGGCCCGCCGCCGCGCCGGCGCAGCAGCGTGCCGACGAGCTCCGCGACCTGCGCGTCCTCGACGACGACGTCCCGGATCTGCCCCGACTTGGCGGGGTAGTGGAACCGCACGGCGGTCTCGGCGCCGTCGTCGTCGGCCAGCACCTGGACGTGCTCCCGGCGCAGCGTCGCGAGGCCGTAGGAGCCGTTGCGCTGCGCGTAGCCCTCGCCGCCGGCCCGGAAGTACGCGAGGTCGAGCAGCCGGAACGCCAGGGCCAGCGCCTTCGCGCGCGGGAAGCCCGGCAGCGCGAGGTCACGCCGCACCGACCGGCGCGCGGCCGGCAGCCGCCGGGCGACGTCGAGCACGTGGTCGTGCTTGAGCCGGTCGCGGCGGCGGCGCCACTGCTCGTGGTAGAGGTACTGCCGCCGCTGCGCGTCGTCGAGCCCGGCCGCCTGGATGTGCCCGTTCGCCCACGGGCTGATCCACACGTCCTGCCACGCGGGCGGGATGGCCAGCGCGAGGATCCGGTCCAGGTGCTCGGCGTCGGTGATCCGCGTGACGCGGTCGACGTCGAGGTAGGAGAAGCCCTTCCCCGCACGTCGCCGGGTCCACCCCGGGGAGTCGATCCTGACCCGTCGCAGCCTCACCACCGGGACACTGTGCACCGGGGTGCGGGGCCCCGCCAGCGGAGCGCCTGAGCCGTCAGGGAGGCGGCGGGGGTGCCGGCCGCCGCGCCCGTCAGGCGGCCGGGACCCGGACCATGCCCTCCTGCGCGATGGTCGCCACCAGCGCGCCCGACCGGTCGAACACCCGGGTGCTGCCGAGGCCGCGACCGCCCTGCGCCGACGGGCTGTCCTGGTCGAACAGCAGCCAGTCGTCGACCCGCACGTCCCGGTGCCACCACATGGCGTGGTCGAGGCTCGCGACGGACAGGCCCGGCGTCAGCCAGGACAGGCCGGCACGGCGGAGCACCGGCTCGAGCATGATCTGGTCGCACGCGAACGCGAGCAGCGCGCGGTGCAGCAGCTGGTCGTCCGGGAGGGCGCCCTTGGCGCGCATCCACACCCGCTGCCGGCCCTCGGGCGTCGAGGCCGGGCCCAGGTAGAGCGAGCCGCCGACGTGCCGGACGTCGAACGCGCTCTCGTGCGTCCAGAACCGGGCGACCGGGTGGTCGAGGTGGCCCATGCGGTCCATCGCCGACTCGACGTCCTCGGGGGCGGGCACCTCCGGCGCGGGCTCGGTGTGCTCGACGCCCGGCTGGTCCTCCTGGAAGGACGCGATCATCGACAGGATCGGGTCGCCGTCCTGGGCGGCGTGCGTGCGCCGGGCGGAGAACGACCGGCCGTCGCGCAGCCGCTCGACGCCGAGCTCGATCGGCGTGCCGACCTCGCCCGCGCGCAGGAAGTACCCGTGCAGCGAGTGCGGGAGCCGGCCGTCGGGGACGGTGCGGCCGGCCGCGACCAGCGCCTGCGCGATGACCTGGCCGCCGAACACCCGGCCGCCGGGCTTCGGCAGGCTCGCCGCGGTGAAGGCGTCCGGGCCGGCGCCGGGGGCGACGTCGAGGACGGCCAGCAGCGCGGTGATGGGGTCGGGGGTGGAGGCGGGGGCGGTCGAGGGCGCGGCGTCGGTCACGCGGGCCAGCGTCTCACGACGGCCGGGCCCCGGACCGCGGCGCCGGTGCCGCCTGCGTGCTCGCGCGCCCCCGGCTCAGCGTCCGGCGGTGTTCACCAGCGAGTGCGCGGCCCGCTCCAGGTAGTCCCACAGCGTCGCCTCGTGCAGCGGCGCGAGCCCGAGGGTGTCGACGGCCGCCCGCATGTGCCGCAGCCACCGGTCGCGCGCGTCGGGGTCGACGGCGAACGGCATGTGCCGCATCCGCAGCCGCGGGTGCCCGCGCTCCTCGGAGTAGGCGGTCGGCCCGCCCCAGTACTGCTCGAGGAACATCGTGAGGCGGCGCTTCGCCGGGCCGAGGTCCTCCTCGGGGTACATGGGCTTCAGGACCGGGTCGGTCGCGACGCCCTCGTAGAAGGCGTCGACCAGCCGGGTGAACGTCACGTGACCGCCGACGGCCTCGTAGAACGACTCCCGGCGCCGGGCCTCGGAGCTGCCCTCGGGCGCCGGGGCGACCGGCGACGGCGCGGGCGCGGCGGCGCTCAGCGGGAGGGTGGGGCCGGCCGGGCGGGGCGCGGGGAGCGGCGGCTGCTCGGTCATGGCGACAGTCTCGCACCGCGCGCGGCGGGGTCCGGGCGTCGCACCCGGTCGCGGGCCGCGGCGCGGACTACGCTGGTGGTCAGGCGACCGCCCGCGCGGGTGGCCGCGGGGGCAGTCCGGCACGAACAGCACGACGGGGGTTCCATTGAGCAAGGCAGAGCAGATCCTGGTGGCCCTGGGCGGCGGCGGCAACGTCGTCGACCTGGAGCCCTGCATCACGCGCCTGCGCGTCGAGGTCACCGACCCGCAGCGCGTCGACGAGGACGCCCTCAAGGCGACCGGCGCGTTCGGCGTCGTGCGCTCCGGGCGCATCGTGCAGGTCATCGTCGGCCCCGAGGCCGACAACCTCGCCGCGGAGCTCGACGGCCTGCGCTGACGCAGGCCGCCCCGCGCACGACGACGGCCCCGGCCGCACGACCCCGAGCGGGTCGGTGCGGCCGGGGCCATCGCGCGTCCGGCGGGGTCAGTCCGTCGTCGGGTCGTCCGTCGCCGAGACCCGCTCGCGGTGCGCCTCCAGCGCCTCGCGCTGCCCGGCCAGCGGGATGTCCGCGGCCTCCAGCGCCTCGCGGACCGCGGTGCGCAGCGCGCGGGCGACCGCCCACTGCCGCGCCGGGGCGGTGCGCTGCACGAGCTTCACGGTCACGGCGTCGAACGACAGGTCCTCGGCGGTGGTGACGGTGGCCGAGCCCTCCATCGACGGGCCGAGCGCCGGGTCCTCGGCGAGCCGCGCCGCCGCGCCGACCAGCACGTCGCCCACCCGGTCGAGGTCGGCGAAGTAGTCGACCTTCACCTCGACCACGGCGTTCGCCCAGCCCTGGGTCTTGTTGCCGACCCGCAGCATGGACCCGTTCGGCACGTACCAGAGGGTGCCGTCGGCGTCGCGGATCTTGGTCACCCGCAGGCCGACCGACTCCACCGTGCCCTGCGCCGGGCCGACGTCGACCACGTCGCCCACGCCGTACTGGTCCTCCAGCAGCATGAACATGCCGGACAGGAAGTCCTTCACCAGGCTCTGGGCGCCGAAGCCGAGCGCCACGCCGACGATGCCGGCCGACGCGATGAAGGGGGCGATGTTCACCCCGACCTGGTCGAGCACCGACAGCACCACGATCGTGCCGATGACGATGCCCGCCGTGGACCGCAGCACCGAGCCGATCGTGCGGGCGCGCTGGGTGCGCCGGGCGTTCGCGATCGGGTTGACCTTGCGCAGCGCCGCGGCCACCTCGGTGCCGCCGAGCGGCTTGGCGATGCCGCGCTGGAGCAGGGACGTGCCGTCGGCGATGTGCTCGGTGACGGCCTTGATGAGCCGGCGGACCAGCAGCAGCGCGACCACGCCGATGACGACGATGATCGCGATGCGCAGCCCGGGGCCGAGCAGCCAGTCGACGAGCGCGTTGGCGTTGTCGGCGAGCTCGGCGCCCGGGTCGTCGCCCGCGGCGGCGAGCACGGAGGGGAGGGACGAGAAGATCACCGGTCCACGCTAGCGGGAGCGCGCCGCCGCCCGCCGCCCCGGCGCCGGGCCGCCCCCGGCCCCCGCACGCGGCCCGCACGGGACCCTCACACGGTCCCGCGCAGGGGCGGCCGGGGGCGCGCGGGGTCAGCGCCCGGCGGCCGCCAGGCCCGTGCGGTCCGCGACGAACTGCAGCTGCTCGACCGTCAGCGCGATCGTGCGGGACAGCGCCCGGCCGCCGTGGCCGACGCCCTTCTCGCGGCGCACCAGCACCGGCGCCTCGTCGAGCGGGGCGGAGGTGGCGGCCTGGAGCGCGGCCCCGAGCTTGCGGGCGTGCAGCGGGTCGACGCGGGTGTCGCCGTCGAAGATCGTGAACAGCGTCGCCGGGTAGGCGGTGCCGTCGACCACCCGGTGGTACGGCGAGTACGACAGCAGCCAGTCGAGCTCGCGCGGGGTGTCCGCGTCGCCGTACTCGTCGCTCCACGTCGTCCCGAGCCCGAACCGCTGGTAACGGACCATGTCGAGCAGCGGCGCCGAGCAGACGACGGCGGCGAACGTCTCCGGGTGCTGGGTGAGCGCGGCGCCGACCAGCAGGCCGCCGTTGGAGCCGCCCCAGCACGCCAGCCGGTCGGTGGTGGTCCAGCCGTCGTCGACGAGCAGCCGCGCGACGGCGTGGAAGTCGTCGAACACGTGCTGCTTGTGCCCGCGGCGCCCGGCGCGGTGCCACTCCTCGCCCTCCTCGCCGCCGCCGCGCAGGTTGGCGACGACGTACACGCCGCCGGCCTCGACCCACGCGAGCGTGGTCGCGGAGTAGGCGGGGTCGAGCGAGATCTGGAAGCCGCCGTAGCCGTAGAGGATCGTCGGCGCGGGGGCCAGGGGCCGGCCGTCGGCGTCCAGCGCGTCCGCCCGGGCGACGACGAACGCGCGCACCTCGGTGCCGTCGGCGCTGGTCGCGACCACCCGCTGCACCCGGACGTCCGGCAGGTCGGCCACGGCCCCCGGCGGGGCGGCCCAGAGCGACGTCGTGCCGGACTCCGCGTCGTACCGGTGCACCTCGGTGACCGTCGTGTGGTCGGTGTACGAGAACCACACGTCGGCGCCGCCGTCGGGCCGGGTCACGAGGCCGCCGGTCGAGCCCAGCCCGGGGAGCGGCACCGTGCCCGCGGCGCCCGGGAGCCGCTCGCCGGTCGCCGGGTCGTGCACCGTGATCTCGCTGACCGCGTGCCGGCGCCACGCCGCGACCAGCCGCCGCGGGGTCGTGTCGTCGCCGCCGCCGTCGGTGAACGCGACGTCCTCGAGGACCGCCTCGGGGTCCTCGGCGAGCAGCGTCGTCCAGTGCGGCACGCCCGGGTCCTCGGGGTCGCCGACGGCCAGCCGGCCGCGGTCCGCGTCGAGCGTGGTGTGCACGTACAGCCGCCCGTCCCGGCCGACCCAGGCGGCGATCTCGGCGTCGTAGCCGACGGCGACCTCCCGGAACTCGGGCACCGCGCCCGGCTCGGTCGCGTGCAGGTCGGCGATCCACACGTCGGTGCGCGGCGCGGTGCCGGCCGAGGCGGACACGATCAGCCACCGGCCGTCGCGGGACACCGAGACGCCGTAGTAGTTGGTCATGTCCAGGCCGTCGCCGAACACCTCGACGTCCTGCGCCGCGTCGGTGCCGACCACGTGCCGCCACACCCGGCGGTGGTACTGCTTCTCGCCCTCGGGGAGCAGCTCGGGCGCGAGGCGGCGCACGTAGAAGAACGAGCCGCCGCCCGGCTCCCACGCGACGGGGGAGTACCGGGCGCGGTCGACCGGCCCGTCCACGAGCTCGCCCGTCGCGACGTCGAGCACGTGCAGCACGCTCTCCTCGGTGCCGCCGTGCGACACCTGGTAGGCGAGCAGGTCGCCCTCCTTGCTCGGCTGCCACGCGTCGAGCGTCGTCGTGCCCGCCGGGTCGAGCGCGACCGGGTCGACGAGGACCCGCTCGCGCTCGCCGCCGGGGGCGTCCGGGTCCGGCTCGGCCACGACGACCACGCCGTGCTCCTGGTCGCCGGTGCGGCGGGAGAAGAACCGGCGGTCGCCGCGCCAGGCGGGGGTGCCCACGAAGCCGGCGCCGAGCAGCGCGCGCAGCCGGTCGGTCAGCGGCCCGGTCGCGAGCGGGCCCTCGGCCAGGTCGCCCGCCGTGACCCGCGCGCGGTACGCGGCGTACAGGTCGTCCTGGGCGGTCGACCACGCCTCGGTCGCGGCGTCGTCGGCGTCCTCCAGCCAGCGGTACGGGTCGGCGACGGCGCGGCCGTGCAGGTCCTCGACGAGGTCGAGCCGGCGGGCGGCGGGGTAGCCGGTGGTGGGCGTGGCGGCGGCGTCGGCCGCGGCGGCGGCGTGCTCGGCGGTCATGCGCGCCACCCTACGGCCCGGGGCGCCGGGCCCCCGGTGCGCGCTCCGGGCGAGGGCCGCGACCGCCCCGCGACCGCCCCGCACCCGCACCCACCAGCGCGGCTGCCCGGCGTGAGTGCCGCTGCTCTGGCAGGATCGGCGTGTGGCCGAGCACACAGCCCCCGAGTCCCTGCTGGACCTGGCGCGGGCGCACGGCGTCGCCACGGAGTTCCAGGAGTTCAACGGCGGGATGCGCGACGTCGCCCCCGCCACCCTGGTCGCCGTGCTGGGCGCACTGGGCGTCGACGCCTCGACGCCCGAGCGCGTCGAGGTCGCGCTGCGGCACGCCGAGGACGTCCCCTGGCGCCGGGTGCTGCCGCCGGTCGTCGTCGTCCGGCAGTCCGACGACGTCCAGGTCCCGGTGCACGTGACGCACGGCGACCCCGTCCGCGCCTGGGTCGAGATCGACGGCGCCGAGGGCCGCGGCCGCCGCGCCGCCGGGGCCGTCACCGAGCGGGTCGAGCTCGAGCAGGCCGACGTCGTGGTCGAGCCGCGCACCGTCGACGGCCGCGAGGTCGGGCGCGCGACGTTCGTCGTGCCCGCGGGCCTGCCGCTCGGCTGGCACCTCCTGCGCACGTCCGGCCCGTCGGGCGAGGCGGCGAGCCCGCTGGCCGTGACGCCCGACCGCCTGGAGCTGCCCACGGCGCTGGACGAGAAGCGCGCGTGGGGCCTCATGGTCCAGCTGTACTCGGTGCGCTCGCGGGCGTCCTGGGGCGCGGGCGACCTGCGCGACCTGGCCGACCTGGCGTGGCTGTCGGGGCACGAGGCGGGCGCGCAGTTCTTGCTCATCAACCCGCTGCACGCCGCCGAGCCGGTGCCGCCGCTCACGCCGTCGCCCTACCTGCCGACCACGCGCCGGTTCGTGAACCCCCTGTACCTGCGCGTGGAGGACGTGCCCGAGACGGCCTACCTGTCGTCGGCCGACCGCGCGCTCGTCGAGTGGTCCGCCGAGCAGGCGCTCGCGCTCGACACCGACGACGGGCCGATCGACCGGGACGTCGTGTGGGCCGCCAAGAAGGCCGCGCTGGAGGTCGTGTTCGCCGCGCCGCGGTCGGCCGCCCGGCAGTCGGCGTTCGACGACTTCCGGCGGCGCGAGGGCCGCGGGCTCGAGGACTTCGCCCTGTGGTGCGCGCTCGCCGAGCAGCACGGCGCCCCGCCGTGGCCCGCCGACCTCCGCGACCCCGCCGCACCCGGCGCCCTCCGCGCGCGCACCGAGCTCGCGGACCGGGTGCGGTTCTACTGCTGGCTGCAGTGGCTGTGCGACGAGCAGCTCGCGACCGCGCAGCGCACCGCCCACGAGGCCGGCATGTCGATCGGGGTCATGCACGACCTGGCGGTCGGGGTGCACCCCGACGGCTCGGACGCCTGGGCGCTCGGCTCGGTGCTGGCCCGCGGCGCGTCGGTCGGCGCCCCGCCGGACATGTACAACCAGCAGGGGCAGGACTGGTCGCAGCCGCCGTGGCACCCCGCCGAGCTGGAGCGGGTCGCCTACCGGCCGTACCGGGACATGCTGCGCACCGTGCTCCGGCACGCGGGCGCCGTCCGGATCGACCACATCATCGGGCTGTTCCGGCTCTGGTGGATCCCGCAGGGCAACAGCCCCGCGGAGGCGACCTACGTCCGGTACGACCACGACGCGATGATCGGCATCCTCGCGCTGGAGGCGCACCGGGC
Source organism: Cellulomonas sp. PS-H5 (assembly GCF_019265565.1). Classification (NCBI taxonomy): domain Bacteria; kingdom Bacillati; phylum Actinomycetota; class Actinomycetes; order Micrococcales; family Cellulomonadaceae; genus Cellulomonas; species Cellulomonas sp. PS-H5. The sequence continues at coordinate 865 of NZ_JAHVCI010000082.1, read as the reverse complement.
GGGCGCGGTCGTCATCGGCGAGGACCTCGGCAACGTCGAGCCCTGGGTCCGCGACTACCTGCTGGACCGCGGCGTGCTCGGCACCTCGATCCTGTGGTTCGAGAAGGACGCCGAGGGCCGGCCGCTGCCGCCCGAGGACTACCGCCGGCTCGCGCTGTCCTCGGTGACCACCCACGACCTGCCGCCCACGGCGGGCTACCTCGCCGAGGAGCACGTCGCGCTCCGCGAGCGGCTCGGCCTGCTGACCGAACCGGTCGAGCAGGTGCGGCGGGCGGCGCGGGCCGAGCGCGAGGCGATGCTGACGGTGCTGCGCGAGCGCGGGCTGCTGGGCGACGACCCCTCCGAGCGCGAGGTCGTCGAGGCCCTGCACCGGTACGTGCTCCGGACGCCGAGCGTGCTCGTCGGGGTGTCGCTGGCCGACGCCGTGGGGGAGCGACGCGCGCAGAACCAGCCCGGGACCGACCAGGAGTACCCGAACTGGCGGGTGCCGCTGGCCGACGGCGCCGGGCGGCTGGTGCTGCTGGACGACCTGTTCACCAACGCGCGGCTGCGGTCGCTCGCGGCGGTGCTGGCGGAGGGCTGAGGCCGAGCGGGTGCGGCGGGCCGCGGGACGACCGGTCGCGCCCGGGTGGCGCGGGGCCCCTCGCTAGGCTGCCCCGATGACCACCTGGCCCCCGCGGCGCGTGCGCGTCGTCGGCAACTCCGGCGCCGGCAAGACGACGTTCGCCCGCGCGCTCGTGTGACTTTCGGCGCTAAATGGCGGGGTTCTGCCGCCGCAGCGTGGCGGGACAGTCAGGTGGCGCCGGGAGTGATGGGTCGCAGGACATCCTCGACCTCGTCGTGTCCCTTCCCGGGCCCGATCTCG
>NZ_JAHVCI010000081.1:0-12553 GCF_019265565.1 Cellulomonas sp. PS-H5 | reverse complement strand
CGGCGGGGCGTCCGGGTGCACCGGCGCGCCCGGCACGACCGCGTGCCGGCCGGTGCGCGTCGGCGGCTCGGTCGGCACGGGCTCCGGGACGGGGCCGAGGGCGTCACGCCAGGCGGCCTGCTCGCCGGAGGCCGGGCCGGCCGGCGCGGGCGGCACCGAGGCGGCGGGGTAAGCGGACGCCGCTGCGGGCGCCGCCGGGGCCGACGGGTACGCGGGCTTCGCCGGGGCCGACGGGTACGCGGGCTTCGCCGGGGCCGACGGGTACGCAGGCGTCGCGGCGGGCGCCGCCGGGGCCGCGACGTACCCGGGTGCCGCACCCGGAGCGCCCGGAGCCGGGACGTCCGGCGGCGCCGGAGCCGGCGCCGCCGGTCCCGACGCGGGCGCGGCGGCGTCCGGTCCGGGTGCGAGCGGCACGGGCGCCGCCGGGTGCGCGGGCACGACGGCCGCCGGGACGACCGGGATCTGCCGGGTGTCGAGGTCCGGTCCCAGGCCGGGTCCGCCGAGCGGGGGCAGCACGAGGCCCGGGGCGTCGAGCCGGCGGTCGGCGGCGAGCGCGCTCCACCGCGTGCGGGTGGGCTCGGACGGGGTGGGGTCGACGGTCGGCGTGACGCCCGCGGCGGTCGGCTCGCCCGCCCACGCGTCACCCGGTGCCGCGGGGTGCGGCACGGAGGGCCACGCCGGGGCGTCCCCGCCGTGACCCGCGGGCGGTGCGGGCAGGGCGGGCGCGTCGGCACCGGCGGTCCGGTCCGCGCGCGCCGGCCAGTCGGCCACCCGACGGGCGGGGACGAGCCCGCGCACGTCGACGACGACGCCCTCCCCCACCCGGTCGTGCCAGCCGCGCCGGCGCCCCGACGAGTCGAACAGCGGCGACAGCAGCACCACGAGCTGGCCCACGCCGCACGCCAGCGAGCCCAGGGCGACGATCAGCGCCCGGACGAACGCCCGACCGAGCCCGACGGGCCGGCCGGACCGGACGTCGACGAGCCGCAGGCCGAGCAGCCGGCGCCCGACGGTCCAGCCGCGGGTGCCGTTCCACACCCACTGCGCGACGGCCCAGGCGGCGAGCAGCACCGCCCCGACGGCCAGCAGGACCCCGGACGGCGCGGCAGGCTCGGGCACCGTGCCGGCCCCGGCGTCCGAAGCAGCGCGCACGGTCGCCGCGAACGCCGGCGCCCACGCGAGCCACAGCGGCGCCGCGGCGATCGACGTCAGCGCGGCGTCCACGAGGTACGCCGCGACGCGGCGCCCGACCGGCGCAGGGGGTGCGCTCGGCGGGACCACGCCGCCGGTGGTGCTGCTCATCCGTCCGCTCCGTCCGCTCGTCGTGCCCGTCGTCCCCTGATCCCCCGCTTCTCCCGGTCGTCCGGCACGCTCCGCCGCGCCCGGTCGGCGGCCGCCGCGGCCCGGCGCCGCTCGGACCGGCGCAGCGACCGGGTCGCCACCCGCCCGCGCCACCGCTGCTTGCGGGGCGTCGCCGCCCGCATGGACGCGAGCGTCCGGTCGACCTCCGCCCAGTACTCCCGCGCGTCCGCCGTCGTCGGGGCCGCGGCGCCGAACACGGCCGCGTCCGCACGGTCGGCCAGCGCGACCACCGCGGCGCCCGCCTCGACCCCGGCCGGGGTCGGGCCGGCCGGCACCGGCGCGGGACGCTTCCGGCGGCGCCCCTCCTCCGGCTCCGGCGCGGTCGTGAACGCCCGGTCCAGCGACCGCGCGCCCTCGCGGCGGGTGGCCACCGGGTCGACGTCGCGGCGCAGGTCGGTCGCCAGGTCGAGCACCTCCTGCCAGCCGCCCACGACCCGGTTCACCGGGACGGGATCCCGCCGACGGCGGCGCCGGCGGCGGGCCTTGAGACCCGCGATGACGAGGAACGGCGCGAGCAGCACCAGCAGCAGGCCGGACCCGGCGGCGACGCCGAGCGCGATGCGCTGCCAGACCGCGAGGGCGGACTCGTCCTCGCCGTCCTGCGTCTGCGGCTGGTCGGTGTCGTCCGCGGGCGGGTCGACCGGCGGGGCGGGCGGCGGCGGGGGCTGCGCGACCTGCGGCTCGGGGTCGGCCTGGCTGGTCTCCTGCTCGTCCTGCGGCGTCTGGCTCTCGGGCGGGGTCGGGTCGAACGTGACCCAGCCGTACCCCTCGAACGCGATCTCTACCCAGGCGTGCACGTCGGCGCCGGTCACGACCACCGGGGCGTCGGGGTCGAGGGGCGCGTCCGGCGTCGCGGCCGCGTCCTCGTCGTCGCCCGGCACGAAGCCCATGACCACCCGCGCGGGCAGGCCCATCTCGCGGGCCATGAGGGCCATCGCCGACGCGTACTGCTCGTCGTCGCCGACCATGAGGTCGCCGCCGAGCAGCGTCGCCACCCGGTCGGCGCCGTGCCCGGACAGCGACGGGTAGTCGCCCTGGTCGGTCCGCCCGTGGGAGAAGAAGCCGCGCTCGGACAGCGCCTGCTCCAGCGCGCGGGCCACCTGCGCGGGCGTCTCGGCCTCGCGGGAGGCGTCGCCGGCCGCGGTCGACACGGCGTCGGGGACGCCCTGGGGCTCCGGCAGGTCGAGGGCGCTGCCCGCGGCGGAGCCGAGCTGCTCGTCGTCGGGCTCGGCCGGCACGACCGCGTCGAGCGTGTACGTCAGCCCCTCGTCCAGCCCGCCGGTGAGCACGGCCGCACCGGTCGCGTCGTTGAACCGCAGCCGGGACTGCGCCTCGGTGTCGTCGAACCGCACGGACACCGCGTCGCCGACGGTCGGCAGCCACACGCCGGACAGCCCGTCGACCTGGACCTGCACCTCCGCGCGCTCGCCGCCGGTGCCGGACGCCTCCACGGCGTCGGCCTCCTCGACGGCCTGCTCGCTGACGACCTCGCCGACCCGGCGGAACTGGCCCGACGCGCGGGACGAGCCGTCGCCGGCCACGTTCCACACCACGCCGTCGAACCGGTCGAACGTCGCGAGCCGGACCCGGGCGCCCGCGGGCAGCCCCTGCACCGTGAACAGCTCGACGGTGTCGTCGTCCTTCACGTACTTGCGGAACGCGGACAGCGGGCTGGCGTAGTCGCGCGGGTCGAACGGCGGCAGCAGCGCGTCGCGCAGGACGTACCGGTCCCGGTCCGACTCGACCGCGGTGCCCGCCGCGACGCCCGCGCCGCCGGCGAGCGCGACCAGCAGGACCAGCGCGACCGGGCGCCGTGCCCGCAGCCGGCCGGACCGCCAGGACGCCCAGACCAGCAGGACGACCGCGATCGCGGTGCCGACGGCCACCGGGGCGACCGTGGTGTGCGTGCCGAGCAGCACGGCCCCGGCGAGCACCACGGGCGGGAGCAGCGCCGCCGCCGGCGCCCCGCGCCCGGAGCCCAACGCGAGCCGCGCCGCGACCGCGGTCCCGACGACGGCCAGCAGGTACGGCGGGACCAGCAGCCAGCCCGAGCCGCCCAGCGGCGGCTGCAGGGTCAGCACGTCCTTCCAGCCCAGCACCGACCCGCGGACCACGGAGACGATCGACGCGAGCGTCGGCACGACGCCTCCGACCGTCTGGTCCGGCGTTGCGAGCGGGCCGCCGAGCACCACGGTCATCGCGAGGAGCACGGCCGTGGTCACGGCCGGCGACCAGCGCGCCCACGCCGACAGCACGCCGGCCGCCGCGCCGAGCACGACACCGCCGACCACCGGGGCCAGCAGCACCGAGCCGCCGTACACCGGCAGCAGCGGGGTCAGCGCGGCGAGGACGGCGCCCGCGAGCACGAGCACGTCGACGACCGCCCGGCCCCCGCGCGGGACGCCGCGGCGGGGCCGCTCCGCGCCCGCGGGCTGCCCGGAGCCACCGGGACGACGGCGCCCGGACGAGGGCGGGCCGGGCGGCGTCGGCACGCCGGGGGCCGTGTCCGGGGCGCCGGATGCGACGGCGCCGGGCGCGACGGGGTTCTCGGTCGTCGTCGTCATGCCGCCGCCGCCAGACGCAGGGCGCGGGGCAGGTCGTCGAGCGAGCCCAGGCGGACCAGGCTCAGCGTGCGCTGCGTGCGGACCTCGACCTCGGTGCCGGGCACGCAGCTCACCACGAGCGTCCGGGTGCCTTCGGGCACGTGCCGGGCGGCGGCGCGCAGGTCCGCCGCGGGCACGACGGACCCGGTGACCAGGAACGCGAGCGTCACGTCCGGCGCCTCGCGGGCCACCCGGCGGCCGAGCAGCCGGGAGCCGGTGCCGTCCGGGCCGCAGGTGATGCCGGAGCAGTCGTCGAGCAGCGGCCGGCGCGCGGTGGTGCGCACCCGGCCGGGCCCGGCGAGCACCGCGAGCGGGTGCTCCTCGGCCAGCACGTGCACGCCGAGCGAGGCGACCACGCTGACCGCGAGCTCCAGCTCCGCGTCGTCCGCGCCGTGCCGGTAGTCCCGGGGGTCGGTGGCGAGCGCGACGGCCGTCTGGGTGCGGCGGGTGTCCTCGTACTGCTTGACGGTCAGCTGCCCGCGGCGCGCGGTGGTGCGCCAGTGGATCGACCGGCGGTCGTCGCCGACCACGTAGTCGCGCAGCGCGTGGAACGCCAGGTCCATGTCGGACAGGTCGCGGGTCGCGCCGCCCTCGAGGTCGCGGAGCAGGCCCGCGTCGGCGCCGGTCAGCATGACGACGCGCGGGTGCACGTACAGCTCCTCCGAGCCCGTGGTCACCGCGTGCCGGGTGGCGAGCCCGAGCGCGTCGCCGCGCACCGCGCGCACCGGGCCGACCGTCACGACGGCGCGCCGGTCGGTGGGGACCGCGAACAGCTCCTCGTGCTCGGTGCCCGGGGCCAGCGACGGGATCTCGAGCTCGGCCCGGCCCTCACCGACCTGCAGCTCCAGGCGCACCGCGCGCGTCCGCCGACCGCCGGGGGCCGACACGACCACCCCGCCGAACGCCCGCTCCCCCACACGCACCCGCCGGTCCGCGAGGTCGAGCCGCACGGCGTGCGGCAGCCGGCCCCAGGTCATCGCGAGCGCGACGAGCAGCGCCACGACGCCGACGGCGCCCAGCGCCGCCAGCTCGACCCAGCCGAGCAGCACGCCGGCGACCGCGGCGGCCGCACCGAGCAGCCCCGCGCCCCAGCCCACGCCCGACAGCCGGGTGCGCGAGCGCCTCACGCCGCGCCTCCCGGGTGCACCCCGACCCTGGTCACGCGCGCGCCACCGGCGGCGGGGTCGCGGACAGCACGCGCTCGACCACCTGGGTGGTCGTCGCGCCGAGGAAGTCGGCCTCGGGGTCGAGCACGAGGCGGTGCGCCAGGACGGGCACCGCGAGGTCCTTCACGTCGTCCGGGATCACGTAGGCGCGCCCCGCGGCAGCCGCCTGCACGCGCGCGGCGCGGACGAGCGCCAGGCCGCCGCGGACGCTCGCGCCCAGGGAGGTCTGCGGGTCCTCGCGGGTGCCCTCGATCAGCCGCGCGACGTAGTCCAGCACCGAGCCGTCGACGTGCACCGTCTGCGCGAGCTCCGCCATCTCGACGACACCCGCCGTGGTGACCACGGCGTCCAGCTCGCGGGTGCGGTCCCGGGCGCCGGACAGGATCTCGACCGTCGCGGTGCGGTCCGGGTAGCCGAGCGAGGTGCGCACCAGGAACCGGTCGAGCTGCGCCTCCGGCAGCCGGTAGGTGCCCGCCTGCTCGACGGGGTTCTGGGTCGCGATCACGACGAACGGCCGGCCCACCGGGTGGGTGTCCCGGTCGACCGTGACGTGACCCTCCTCCATGACCTCCAGCAGCGCGGACTGCGTCTTCGGCGAGGCGCGGTTGATCTCGTCCGCCAGCAGCACCGAGGTGAACACCGGGCCGGGGTGGAACTGGAACGTGCGCGCCCCCTGGTCCCAGATCGTCACGCCGGTGACGTCGGAGGGCAGCAGGTCGGGGGTGAACTGGATGCGCTGGTGGGTGCCCTGGACCGACGCCGCGATGGCCTTCGCCAGCGACGTCTTGCCGGTGCCCGGGGCGTCCTCCAGCAGCACGTGCCCCTCGGCGACCATCGCGGTCAGCACGAGCCGCACCGGGCGGTCGGCGCCCAGGACCGCGCGGGACACGTTGCCCACGAGGCCGGCGAACGTCTCGGCGAACCAGGCGGACTGCTCGGGGGTCATCGGGGGGTGTCTCCTGTCGGTGCTGTCTGTCGTGGTGTCGTGTCGTGCGGGCCCATCACCCGATCGGCAGGCCGGGCGTCAGGGCGAGGAACCGCCGGTGTCGGATCCGCCTCCGTCGTCCGGCGGCGTCTCGGGCACGGGGTCCGACCAGTCGACGCGCTGGGAGAACTCGCTCCACGGGCCCCAGCCGGCCTCGGTCTGCGCGCGGACCCGGAGGGTCAGCGTCACGCCGCTCTGCGCGTTCCCGCGCCAGCGGAGCGGGTTCACCGCGACGTTGGTCGCGGCGATCTGGCCCGAGGCCGTGTCCAGCCGGTCGCCCGAGAGCTGGTACTCGTAGTTCACGACCGGTCGCCCGCCCTGGTCGGTCGGGACGGCCCAGGAGAGCTGCGCCTGGTCCGGTCGGCCCTGCCCGCTCGACGCCGACGTCGTGAAGCCGAGGCTCGTCGGGGCCGCGGGTCGTGTCCGCACGGGGCTCGGGTCCGGAGTCTGGTACGTCGTGCTCCACGCGCCGCAGCCGCGCAGGTTGCAGGCCCGGACCTGGACGGCCGGCCGGGCGCCACCAGGCAGACCCCAGATCGTCGCCCTCCGACCGTCGACCTGGGTCGACCCGGGCGTCGAGGTGACCTCGTACCGCACTATCGGCGAACCGTTCCAGTCGGCCTCGGGCCACTCGACGCGGAGCCAGCCCTGCCCCGGGTCGGCGTCGGACGACGCATCGACGAACGTCGGCGCCGCGGGCGTCCCGGGCACGCCGAACGCGACCGCGCTCGTCTCCCCGGTCCTCCCCCAGTCCGCCTTGTTGTGCGCGGTCACGCGGAAGGTGTAGGTCGCACCGTTCCGTGCGCCCACCAGGGCGTACGTGGTCTGGCTCGCGGACAGCAGGAACTCGCCCTCGCCGGGCCCGCCGGTGATGACGAGGCGGTACCGGTCGATCTCGGCGCCGTTGTTCGCCGGCGGCGTCCACGACACGTCGATGCGACGGCCCTCGTCGGAGGCGACCGGGTTCGCCGACACGTCCGGCGCCTCCGGCGGCGCGGCGGGCGTCGAGGGCGCCGACGCCGCGCTCCACGCGCTCGGCTCCGGCGCGCGGTTGTGCGCGCGCACCTGCACCGTGTACGCGGTCCCGTTGCTGAGCCCGCGGAACGTGTACGACGTCCCGCTGGTCGTGACGGACGGCGAGCCGCCCGGCGGTGCGGGCGAGATCATCAGCGTGTACGACGACACCGGCGACCCGTTGGAGTTCGGCACCGCCCACGTCGCCGTGACCTCCTGGTCGCCCCACTGGAGCGACGGGGCCGCCGGGGTGTCCGGCACGGTGTCGGGGCGCGCCACTGCGGACGCCGGGCTCGGGTCGGACCAGCCGACGGCGTTCTCCGCCGCCACCGTGAACGTGTACTCGACGTTGTTCGTCAGCCCGGTGATGGTGCAGGTGGTGCTGGCGCAGGACGTCGTCGGACCGCCCGCGCTCGCCGTCACCCGGTAGCCCCTGATCGGCTCGCCGCGGTCGTAGGGCGCGGTCCAGGACAGCACCACGGTGCCGTCGCGGACCTCGCCGACCCGCGGGGCGGCCGGCGTCTCCGGCTTCCCCCGCACGCGCAGCGTGATGCTGGACGCGACCTCGCGGGCGCTGTCGTCCGTGGCGTCCCGGACGCGCACCCGCACGACCATCTGCCCGACCAGCTCGGCGGCGGGCCGGATCACGACGTCGGAGCCGGACACCGACGCGGTGCCGGCGCCGGCCGTCTCGACGGTCGCGCCGACGACGCGCAGCGGCTGGTCCGGGAACGGGTTGGACGCCCCGGCGAGCACGTCGACCACGCGCTCCTGCCCCTGGACGGCGTCGTTCACGACCTTGTCCTGGAGCACGGCGACCCGCCGGGTGCTCGCGACGGTCCGCACCTCGACCTGGACGGCCATCTTCCCGGCGCGGCCGTAGCCCAGCTCGATCGGCAGGGTGCCGCGGGTGCCCTTGGGGGTGCCCACGTCGGAGGCGACCGACAGCCGGCTCCCCTGGAGCGACACGGTGAACCCGGCCGGCGCGTCGCCGGTCAGCCGGTAGGTGAAGGTGTCCGCGCCGGACGCACCCTCGACGCCCTGCGTGAAGGCCTGGAGGTCGACCGTCGTGGGTGCCTCGCCGGGCCCGACCTCCAGGGTGGAGGGCACGAACGTCGGCGGGTAGTCGTCGAGCGTGTAGACCGTGATCGGCAGCGTGATGACCGACGTCCGGGCGGAGGTGTCCCCCGCCCCGGTGCGATCGGTGACCGGCACGGTGATCGACGCCGGACCGACGTACCCCTCGGCGGGGCGGAACTGCACGGTGGTGGAGTCGGCGACCAGCGACGAGCCGTCCGACCGCGTGGCCGTGACCGCGGTGGCGTCGGCGACCTGCGCGGTCCGCCCCGGCGCCACCTGGACCTGCTCGCCGAGCGGGATCGTCAGGGTCTCGCCGCCGGCGACCCGGAGCTCCGGTGCACGCGGGCGGGCGGTCGGCGGGAAGAAGCCGAGGGCGGGCACCGAGATGAACGCGTAGGAGCGGACGTCCTCGGCGGTGGTGTTGGTCAGCAGGTACGGGATGGTCTGGGCGGTCTCGGCGAGGGTGACCGTGATGGTGCCGTCGCCGCGGACGGTGGCCACCGACGACGCGCTGCCGGGCACGGAGACCCGCAGGTCCCCGAGCGGGCCGCTCGGGTTCTGCGCGACGCCGAGCACGTCGACGTCGACGCTGGTCCGCCCGACCGTGTCGACCGGCGGCACGACGACGTCCCGCGCGATCGGCGCGAGCACCGGCGCGTCCGGGTCGACGGTCACGGACAGCACGGCGCCGTTGACGGCCCCGCGCTCGTTGACGGCGGTGTAGCCGATGTTGAACACGCCCGCGGCGTCGCCCCGGACGACGACGCGGTTGCCGGACAGCGAGGCCGTGATGCCCTCGTCGACCTCCAGGTCGTCCCGGACGGCGAGCTCGCCGCCGAGCACGTCGGTGTCGTTCTCCAGGACCCGGACCTCGACGGTCTGCCCCGGGCGGACGGTGATGGTGTCGTCGCGCGCGACCACGCGGTTGCTGTCGCCGGGGCGCGCGGCGATGCCCACGCGCACGGTGGCGACGGCGCGCTGGCCGGTCCAGTCCTCGACGGCGTAGGTGAAGGTGTCGGTGCCGGCCTCGTCGGGCAGCGCCTCGTACTCCAGGAAGTCCGCGCCGACGGTGGTGACCCGGCCCTTGGTCCCGGCGGACGCGACGCCGAGCAGCGTGATGCCGTCGCCGTCCACGTCGATGCCGACCAGCGGTACCGGGATCCGCACGGTCTCCCCCGCGAACACGCGTGCCGTGAGGGCGCGCGGCTTCGGCGGGGTCTTGGTCTCGGGGTCGGACTCGTGCACCCGGACCGTCACGGTCGCGGCCGTCTCCATGCCGGTCGCGTCCTGGACGACGAACGTCGCGTGCACGGTCATCGGGGACGACGGGGCCTGGTACCGCAGGTTGTCGCCCGAGACGAACATGAGGCCCTCGCCGTCGCCGAGCGGCTCGGCCAGCTCGGGCTTCAGCGCGATGGCGTCGCCGTCCGGGTCGGACGCGCCCTCCAGGACCGGGATCGTGACGACGCCCCCGGTCCGGACGTCGGCGGTCACGTTCGGCACCACGGGCGGCTGCGGGGTCGCGGACGCCGGCACCGGGCGGACCAGGATCTGCCCGGTGGCGCTGGCGGTGCCGTTGGACACGACGTACTGCAGCGTCACCGGCTCGGTCAGCGCGCCGACCGCGGAGATGGTGACGAGGGTGCGCTGCCGCACGGCGACCCGCAGGCCGTCGGGCGCGGACACGCTCTGCAGCACCAGCACGCCGCCGGCGGGGTCGGTGTCGTTGGCCAGCGGGTCGACGGTGGTCTCACCGCCCGCGGGCAGCCAGGCGTCGTCGGCGACCGCGACCGGGGGCTCGGCCTGCTCCGGCCGCTCCCGCACGTCGATGCGCGCGACGCCGGTCGCCTGCTGCGGCGCGGCGGTCACCGTGAAGCTGACGTAGAACGTGCCGGCCTGCGCGGCGCGGAAGCTGAACGTCCCGGCCTCCAGGTCGGGCGTGACCGTCGTGCCCTGCACGTCCTCGACGCCGGCCAGCCGCGGCTGCTCGGCGCCGAAGGTGCGCACGGCGTCGAGCGGGCGCAGCTGGACGTCCTGGTCCACGTAGGTGACGGCGTGCACCGGGTCGATCTGCAGGTCCAGCGAGCCGATGGCCCGGACGTCGACGTCGACGGTCCCCTCGGTGGTGGACGTCCCGTCCGACACGACGACGTGCACGACGTCGCGGCCGAGCTCGCCGCCGTCGGCGACGTAGCTGAGCGTGCCGTCCTGGCGGAACCGGGCGGTGCCCTTCTCCGCGGACGCGCCGACGAGGGTCAGCGGGTCGCCGTCGGGGTCCGAGAAGTCGGCGAGCACCGGGTAGGACGCGGTCGCACCCTGCTCGACCCGGATCTCGCCGGTCCGGTCCTGCACCGGCGGCTCGTCCAGCGACGCGTCGCGGACGGTCAGCGTGACCTGCGCGGTCGAGGGCGCGGTGGTGCCGCGGCCGTCGCTGATCGAGTAGGCGAAGGTCGCCGAGCCGGTGGCGTCGGCGGGCACGGTGACCTGCAGCGCCCGGCCGCCGTACACCTGCTGCAGCGTGCCGAGCTCGGCGGGCAGCGGGTCGACCTCGCTGAGCACGAGGATGCCGCAGTCGGAGGAGGTGTCGTTGTCGATGACCGGCAGGATCGTGGTCCGGCCCGCGCGGACGCCGAACTGGTCGTCGACGGCGTTCGGGGCGGCGCTCGTCGGCGAGCACTCGGGGACCAGCTGCTGGGTGGTCCGGTCGCCCTCGGCCCGGTCGGTGTCGTCCTCGGGCTTCTCCTCCGGCACGACGTCCGACCAGTCGGGCTCGCGGAGCTCGGTGTCCTCGAGCGGCAGCCACAGCCGCCCGTCGACGGTCTCGTTGAGGGCGACGACCTGGCGGTTCACCCGGAACACCAGGTGGTCCGTCGCGGTCACGCCGTCGAGGTCGAGCAGCCGCGGCTCCGCGTCCGCGCACAGCTCGAGGTAGTTCTGCGTCGCGGTGGGCCAGGCGGCGTGCGCGCAGGTGCCGACCCGGACGGGCGCCGCGGGCGTGCCCGCCCCGCCCGCCTCGTGCTCGGCGGCGACCTCGCCGGAGGACACCGCCACCTCGACCAGGCCGGTGCTGCCCGCGACGAGCGCGGTGCTCGCGGCGGGACCGGGCTGCTGGAGCACGGGCTGCGCGATGCCGAGGGCCGTCGACCCGCCCGGGGTGCGGACGGTGTCGCCGTCGAGGCCGACCGGCACGTCGCCCACGGCGGTCAGCTGCTCGACCGCACCGCCGAGGGCCGGGGCCTCCTCCGCCGTGGCCGCGCCGCCCGCGGTCGGCGTGAGGCGCGTGACCTCGCCGGTGCTGCCCGCCACGGCGAACGCGTCGCCGGTCACCGACGCCGTGACGACGCCGCCGGCGCCGACGTCGGCGTCCGGCTCGTCGGCCGTCACCTGGAGCATCGGCAGGTCGGCGAACGTCCGGACCCAGGCCTGGCCGTCGGTGTCCATCACCGCGACGGTGCCGCCGGCCATCGACACCTGGGCGCCGGCGGGGACCGCGACCTGAGCGGCGGCGGTCACCCCGGCCGGGTCGACCACGGTCAGCGTGCCCGCCTCGACGATCAGCACGTCGCCGGCGTCCTGCAGCACGTCGAACTCGGTGCTGCTCGCGACCAGCCCGGCGTTCAGCTCCTCGACCTGGGCGTTGTACCGGCCGACCTGCAGGGTGCTGGTGGACGTCAGCCAGACGGCGCCGTCGTTGAGGTCGACCTGCGCGAGCGGGAACCCGGGGTTGACCAGGGCGAGCGTCGCGAGCACCGCGGGCACGGTGACGACGGCCGCGGTGGACGCGACCTTCTTGCGGTTCCAGGGGAGCTTCACGCGGCGCAGCCCTCCGCGGGCACCGTCGACGCGCGGCGGTCCGCGCGCACGACGGAGACCTCGATGCACACCTCGCCGCCCTCGGCCGGCGGGGTCACGGTCACGGTGGGCTCCTCGGCGATCTCGAGCTGGGGCTCGCCCGTGGCGGTGCGCACGCCCCAGAGGTAGGTGTCCCCGTCCTGCGGCTCGGGGTTGGTCCAGGTGAACACGACGGTGCCGTCGGCCTGGCGCGCCCCGAACAGGTTGGTCGGCGCGGGCACGGTCTGGCCGAGGGTGCTCGCGGGGCCGGGGAACTCGGTGCCCGCCGCCGGCCCGGGGTCGGTCTCGGGGCGGTTCGCGAGCAGCACGACCGCGACGACGGCCGCCGCGATGGCGAGCACGGAGCCGACGGCGGCGAGGACGCGGCCGGTGCGGGACCGGCCCGCCGACCCGGGGTGCACCTCGTGCACGGGGGCGGCGACGAGCTCGGGGCCGGGCGCGGCGTCCGGCGCCGGCGCGCCCGCGGCCGGGGCGGCTCCCGGCGCGGCGCC